>JBBION010000063.1:0-11737 GCA_037443345.1 Rubrivivax sp.
CGATCGGCTGTGCGCAGCCGGCCGTCGCGACGACGGGACGCGCCATCGCCATCGCCTCGAGCACCTTGTTCTGGATGCCGCGCGCCAGCCGCAGCGGCGCGACGACGACGGCCGCGTGCTGCAGGTACGGCCGCACGTCGGGCACGGTGCCGGTCACGTCGACCGCGTCGCCGGCCAGCTCGCGCACCGCCGCCGTCGGGTTGCGGCCGACGACGTGGAAGCGCAGCGCCGGCCAACGCGCGCGCAGCGCGGGCAGCGCGTCGCGCGCGAACCACGTGACGGCGTCGACGTTGGGCCAGTAGTCCATCGCGCCGGTGAACACGATCGGCACTTCGCCGGGCGCAAACGGCCTCGGCCGCGACGGATCGGGCGCAAAGTGGTCGGCGTCGACGCCGTTGCCCGACGTGGCCACGAGCGCCGCGCACTCGGGCGCGAGGCGGCGAAACAGCGCCGCTTCGGCGTCGGTGACGAAGAACGAGCGCACCGCACGCGCCGCCACCGCGCGCTCGTAGGCCAGCAGCCGCTCGCCCTCGCGCCGGTAGACCCACGACAGCGGCCAGCGGTGGTGCCCGGCATAGGCGCTCCACTTGGCCGAGTCGACGTCGACGAAGTCGACCAGCACCGGAAGTCCGAGGCCCTCGGCGTACTGCGCCATCGACGACGAAAACACGACCACGGCGTCGAGACGCTCGCGCGAGGCCACGTCCTTCACCCACTGCGCGAGGCCGGCGTCGCGGTAGTAGCGCAGCGTCAGCGGCTCGTCGCCGAGCAGCGCCGGCAGGCTCTGGATCTTGGCGCTGCGCGGGTGCAGGCGCGCCAGGTGCAGGTCGGCGCACCAGGGGCGCAGCGTGTCGACGTGGACCTCGTCGTCGGCGTCGTCGACGAAGCTGCCGAGGAACACGCGGTGCTTCGCCGCGAGGTGACGCAGCAGGTGGTACGAGCGCACCTTGTCGCCCTTGTTGGGCGGGTACGGCAGGCGGTGGACGAGGTAGAGGACGTTCACCGCGTCACCCGAGGTTGCGCACCACGAACGGCCCCAGCCAGTTCGCCACCGCCAGCGGCAGCCTGCGCCACGTCTCGATCATCAGCCTGAACTTGGCGTTGGCCGGGTTGTTCTGCGGCACCGCGTCGCGCTTGTACAGCCGGTACTCGTAGTGCAGCGGCTGCGGCTCGAAGCCCCAGTTCTTCTTGAACGCGTAGCTGCCGGTGCCCTGCTTGCTGCGGCCGTAGTCGAAGGTCTTCAGGCCCTTCGCGCAGGCGCGGCGCATCAGCTCCCAGTACTTGAAGTCGTTGGCCGCCAAGTCGCGCGCCGCCTCGGCGTCGCCGGCGTAGTACGGCAGCACCTCGTCGCGGAAGTAGAAGCTCAGCACGCTGCTGACCGGCCGGCCCTCGGCGCTGGTGACGGTGAGCACGTCGCAGTCGGGGCCGAACGTGTCGCGCAGCGCCTGGAAGTAGCGCTTGGGCAGCGCCGGCGTGCCGTGGCGGTGCACGTTGTCGGCGTACAGCGCGAAGAAGCGATCGACGCCGTCGTCGAGGTGGCTTCGCAGCCCGCGCTGGATGCCCTTGCGCACCATCGCGCGCTGCTTGCGCGGGATGGCGAGCAGGTTGGCCTCCTCGTCGGGCGCGATCGCCTTGCGGAACGTCACGTACAGGTCCTGCGTCGGCCAGTCGGGGTGGCGCGCGTCGACGTGGCGCAGCTCGAGGTGCTGCACGCCGAGCCGCTCGGCCAGCCGCTGAGCCTCCTGTTCCAGCGCCTGCGCCGCCGGTTCGTGGTCGGCCGCGACGCCACCGTAGACGGCGAACGGCAGGCTCACCAGCGCGTGGCCGAACAGCAGGCTCCTGACGCGCGCCAGCGGCAGCACGCCGTCGATGCGCCCGCCCGACTCGCTGAACAGGAAGTGCGTCTCGTGCCGGAACACGGTGCGCATCAGCGGCTCCCAGCCGCTGCGGTGGAAGAACGTGGCCTTCGGGCACGCGAAGACGAACTCGTCCCAGCGCCGCGCGGTGGCGGCGTCGCGGGGGTCGAGGCGGTGGATCGTCGGCACGGCCGTGTCCCGCAATTCAGGCGGCCTGCTTCAGCGGCGCCGGCGGGTCGCCGCGCAGGAAGATGTGGTCCATCCGGCCCCAGCGGAAGTCGCGCAGCAGCTGGCCGAGCCGCCGCTCGACGCGGGGGATGTTGACGTAGTGGCGAAAGCGCGTCTTCGCGTCGATGCCGTCGACGCGCGGCTGGCCGGGGTCGATCTCCCACGGATGGAAATAGAACACCGCGGCCTCGCCGTCGGCGGCATTGACGCGGCGGATCATCCAGCGCGACACGGGATACGGCAGCAGGCGGAAGTAGCCGCCACCGCTGCACGGCAGGTTGCGCTCGAACACGCGCAGCGTCGTGGCCGGCACCTCGAGCAGGTCGCCGTGCACGCGGTGCGCGAAGCGCGGCGCGTCGGGCATGCCGTAGTGGTCGTGGCGGATCGGGTAGATGCTCGAGCTGTAGCGGTGGCCGGCGCGTGCGAGGCACTCGAAGGCCCACAGGTTGCGCCGCCCGATCGAGAAGCTCGGCGCGCGGTAGCCGTGCACCGCCGTGCCCGAGGTGTCCTCGAGCAGGCCCTTGGCGCGCGTGACGTCGTGCGTGAACGCCGCGCGGTCGAGGTCGCTCGCGCGCTCGTGGCCGTAGCCGTGGCTGGCCAGCTCGTGGCCGCCGTCGACGATGCGACGCACGAGGGTCGGGTAGCGCTCGGCGACCCAGCCGAGCGTGAAGAACGTGGCCTGGGTGTCGTGGTCGGCCAGCAGCTGCAGGATGCGGTCGACGTTGCGCTCGACACGGCACTCGCGCCGGTCCCAGTCGTGGCGGGCGATGTAGGGTGCGAACGCCGAGACCTGGAAGTAGTCCTCGACGTCGATCGTCAGCGCGTTGGTGATCGGGGCCTGCGCCATGGTCGTCTACCGTGACGTCGTTTCGTGACGGGCGTGCAGCCACTGCCACAGGTCGGCGGCGATGCGCTCGGCGGCGTGGCCGTCCCACAGCTCGGGCACGCGGCCGCGCTTGCCGCGGCCGAGCAGGATCTCGGCCACGGTGCCGAGGATCGCCTCGCGGTCGTGGCCGACCAGCGTGTTCGTGCCCTGCTCGATCGTGATCGGCCGTTCGGTGTTCTCGCGCATCGTCAGGCACGGCACGCCGAGCGCGGTGGTCTCCTCCTGCAGGCCGCCGGAGTCGGTCAGCACGAGCGTCGCGCCGGCCATCAGGCCGAGCATCTCGAGGTAGCCCTGCGGCGGCAGCACGGCGATGCGCTGCGCATCGAGCAGGCCCTGCAGCCCGAAGCGCTCGACGTTGGCGCGCGTGCGCGGGTGCATCGCGAACACCAGCGGCAGCTGCGACGCGACGGCGGCCAGCGTCTCGAGCACGTGGCGCAGCGTCGCCGCGTCGTCGACGTTCGATGGCCGGTGCAGCGTGACCACACCGTAGCCGTGGCGGTGGTCGAGCAGCGCCGGGTGGACGCCGTGCGCGCGCAGCGTGTCGGCCGGCCGCCGCGCGAGCTCGCGGTGGTGCAGCAGCGAGTCGATCATCACGTTGCCGACGAAGGCGACGCGGTCCTCGGGCACGCCCTCGCGCTGCAGATGGGCCAGCGCGCCGCGCTCCGTCGTGTACAGGCGGTCGGCGACCTGGTCGGTCAGCACGCGGTTGATCTCTTCGGGCATGCGGCGGTCGTGGCTGCGCAGCCCGGCCTCGACGTGCACCACCGGCACGTGCTTCTTGACCGCGACCAGCGTGCACGCCAGCGTCGAGTTCACGTCACCGACGACGACGACGCACGACGGGCGCTGTGCGTCGACGACGGGCTCGAAGCGCTTCATCACCTCGGCCGTCTGCACCGCATGGGTGCCGGAGCCGACCTCGAGGTTGACGTCGGGCCGCGGCAGGCGCAGGTCGTCGAACAAGCGGTCGTTCATGTCGGCGTCGTAGTGCTGGCCGGTGTGCACCAGCAGCGCCGGGATCGCCGGACGGTGTGCCGCGAGCGCACGCAGGATCGGCGCCATCTTCATGAAGTTGGGCCGCGCGCCGACGACGCACAGCACCGGACCGAGGCCTTCGCGGCCGCCGACCCCGCTCGCGGCGTCGGCGGTGGCCGGCGCCGTGGCGGTCATGCCTTGTCCTCGCCGCGCGGCTTCGCGGCGGCCTCGACCAGCTTCTTCAGCAGCCCGAGCGTCTGCAGGTGCAGCCGTTCGAGCCGCAGCAGGCTGCGCTCGAGGCGCTGCATCTGGTCGAGCTTCTGCTCGGCGCTCAGCTGCGCGAGCTGCTGCTGCAGGCTGTGCGCGAGCTCGGGGTCGAGTTCGAGCGTCGACAGGTCCACGTCGACGTCGGGGTCGACCTGCACGTCGCCTGCCGTCGCCGCACCGGCGGCCGGCGCGACCGGCTTGGGCGGCACGTGCGACTCCTGCTCGAACTCCTTGGCCACCTCGGCGACGTCGTCGGCGTCGAGCGCCGTCTTGTTGGCCAGGAAGCCGAGCAGCAGCAGTCGATCGCACACCGAGTTGATGCGCCGCGGGATGCCGCCGCTGGCCTTGTGGATCGCGTCGAAGGCGGCGGCGTCGAAGCTGGGCTTGCCCTTGGAGCCGGCCTTCTTCAGACGGTGCTCGATGTAGCGCTGCGTCTCGTCGCGGTCGAGCGGACCGATGTGGCAGCTCGCCGCGACGCGCTGGCGGAACTGCTCCATCTCGGGACGCTGCAGGATCTCGCGGAACTCGGGCTGGCCGACGAGGAAGCTCTGCAGCAGCGCCTGGTTGCCGAACTGGAAGTTCGACAGCATGCGCAGCTCCTCGACCGCCTTGGGCGACAGGTTCTGCGCCTCGTCGACGATCAGCAGGCACTTCTTGCCCTGCGTCGTCTGGCTCAGCAGGAAGGCCTCGAGCGTGATCAGCAGCTCCGACTTCGGCACGTCCTTGACCTTGAAGCCGAACGCGGCGCCGACCATGCGCAGCGTGTCCTCGGCGCCGAGCTGCGTCGTCACCAGGTGGCCGATCGTCACGTTGGAGCCGTGCAGGCTGTCGATGAGCGTGCGCAGCAGCGTCGTCTTGCCGGCGCCGATCTCGCCGGTGACGACGATGAAGCCCTCGTTGCGCGAGATGCCGTACTCGAGGTAGGCCTTCGCGCGGCTGTGCTGCTTGCTGCCGAAGTAGAACGCCGGGTCCGGGTTCAGCTGGAACGGCTTGCTCGCGAGCCCGTAGAACGATTCGTACATGGGCTAGTTGAACCGGTAGCTGAACGTCGCAATGACAGCGTTTTCGACGTATGGGTCGGTCTGACTGTCGAACGACACATGACGGCCCGCGAGGGACAGGCTGCTTCGCACGCCCAGTTGCGTCACCCACGCGAGCAATATCGTGCGCTGGCGGGTCGACTGCGCCGCCAGATCGCCCTCGTTGTGCCGACCGTCCAAGGTCAAGGTGGCCGAAGACTGCGGGGTCAGTCGATGTGAGAGGTTCACGTTGAAGCCACGTTGACGCACGGCGCTGGTGTCCGCGAAGTCGTCGGCGATCCCGGTCGCGATGGTGTCGAGACGACTGACCCGCGCGACCGACACCGTCACCGTGATCGTCGTACGCCGGCCCACCAGCGCAAACGACAGCGACTGGCTCTCCTGCAGCGTCGCGGCCCCGAAGAGCACGTTGGGCGACACCAGCGTGTCGCGCGAAATGCCATTGGTGGCCAGGAAGTTCAGCACCAACTGCTCCCGCAGCAGCGGATCGGGTTCGATGGACGCGAACTGTGCGTAAAGCAGGTCGAACACCGTGATGTTCGGCCCCGTGCCGCGACCGTTGATCTCGCTGACGTCGCGCCCGGCACGCAGCGTCCACACCGTGTGCGGCGTCCGGTGCTGGAACACGACGTTGTAGCCGGTGCCGAAGTAGCGGTCGTCGGCCTGCGCCGATATGAGCGTGCGCTCGGTCGGCCGCCACTCGAAGCCCACTCCGTAACGGTCGTAGCGTGTCCTTTCGACCGTGCGGTAATCGTTCCACTCGGTACCGCCGTTGACGCGCACGACCAGATCCGGGACCACGAGATAGGACAGGGTGGCAACTAGGCCGTCGGCCCTCGTGCGGCGGCCCTCCTCGTACGCGGTGACGGTGTGGGTCGCGTCGAATGCCCAGCCCAGGCGCCCGAAGAGCACGCCGCTGCTCACGCCGAACTCGACCGACTGCGACGTGGCGTCGTACTGCGAAGCGTCGGGTGCGATCGTCGCCGAATGGACCGCGCGCAGGCGGTAGTCGGCGAGGCTTCCGATGCGGCCGACGAGAAAGGGGGAAAGGCTGTACGTCGCGGTTTGAACGGTGTTGGCGCTGGACAGCCCGGACACCGGCGGCAGCTGGCCGAACGCTGACTTGGCCTGCCGTGACATCTGCGCATCGGCGTCGATGTACAGGCGGTCCTCGAGCAACTCGCCTCGGCCGCTCATGCGCAGCCTCTGCTGGAGCCCGCTGTCGCCGGTTTCGCGTGCGTAGACGACACCATCGATCGCATAGTCCAACGCACCCTGGATGCGCTGGCCGCGCGTACTGATGCGAACGGCCGGCGTGACCTGCGTCGTTGCCTCGACCTTGGGGTTGATGTCGTCGAGCCCGCCGTTGTCGGAAATCGTCTGCGACAGTCTGATGCTCGGCTGCACGTAGTACTTCAGGCCGCTGCCGGCCTGAGCATGGACGCCGAAAGCCGTGACGACAGCGCAGACCCCAGTGCACCATCGGAGGGGGTGGGGCCCATCCCAACCGGTGCCGCCCAGCAACGCAGCGGCCAAGGAGCGCCGTCGCCCCGTCACGTCACCGCCTTCGCCTGACCCGCTTGGCCATAGCCATACCCATAGCCATAGACGGGCTCCGGCTCGCTTCGCACCTGGTTCAGCAGCATCATGCGGATTGGGCACGTTTCGATCGCGTCCAGCGCGTCACGCACGTCGCTCTGTTTCGTACGCCCGGCCTGCACGACGACCACGATCTGCCCCATGTGCGTCGCGAGGACGCGTGATTCGGTCGTCAACAGCAGCGGTGGTGAGTCGAAGATGATGATGCGATCCGAATATCGGCTGGCCATGTCGTCGAGCAGACGGCGCATGCCCTCGCTGGCCAGCATCTCGGTGGCCCGCTGATGCGGCGTGCCGCTGGGCAAGATGGTCAGCTTGTCGATGTTCGTGCGCAGCAACACTTCGTGCATCTGCGCCGTGCCATCGATCAGGTCGAGCAGGCCCTGACCTTCGGCAAGTCCGAGGGCCTGCATCACGGCCGGTCGTGCAACGTCAGCATCGACAAGCATCACCGTGTGGTCGACCTCGGCGGCAATGCTCATCGCGAGGTTGAGCGCGGTGAACGTCTTGCCCTCGCCCGGCAGCGCACTGGTGATCATGATCAAGTTGCCATGCGCGGGGCGCGACGCCCCTTTGCCGCTAGCGTTCTGCAGCAGCGGACGCTTGATCACGCGGAACTGATCCCCGACCCTCGACCGCGGTGCGCTTGGCGTCAAGACGCCATTGGTCGCCAGCAGGTCGAGGTCGAGTTCGACCGACCGCGACGTCACCGCCGGCACAGGCTCGGCACTGGGGTGAACGACCGCGCCCGCAGCCGCCGGCGCAATCTCGGGAACCTCGATTCCGGCTTCGCGAAGCTGTGCGAGACGGCGCGCTGCCTGTTCGATCAGGGTGCTCATTCGATCCTCACGCCACTCGCTGGGCCATGAAAGCCATCAGAGCCATGCCGGCCATAAACAGCAGCACGAGGCCGCCGGACGCAGACCAGAACTTGACGAGTTCAACCCTGTGACGCCGGCGCGCCGTTTCGCTCATCAACGTCGAGACGACTCCGATCAGCGGCAACTGCGTCTTCAAGCGCACTTCACCCCCTTCGTGAAACACCGGCCGCAACTGGCTGGCTGCAAAAGCGAGGAACACCGCACTAGCCAGGCCCGCAACAAGCGTGAGGGGCATCAGCAGCAACCGATTGGGAGCCACGGGCTTCGGATTGACCCGCGGCGGATCGATGAGACGAAACTCGCCAACCCCCGAGGCCAACTCCAGCTCTCCGGAGATCGCAGCCGATTCCCGACGTGCCACCAGGTCCTCGTAGTTCTTCTTGTGAATCGCGTAATCCCGGTTCAGCTGCGCGAACTCGGCTTCCAGCGCCGGGGCCGTGCGCAACTGAGCGACCGCGCGTTCGTAGCGCGCCGTGAGTTCGTTAACCCTCCCACGCAGCGATGCGACCTGCACCTCCGCCGAAGCCACCATGCGGTTCAGTTCCTGGTAGGCAAGTGAACTCGCATTCGTGGAACTCGCTGGCGGCGATGCCGCGGCCTTCCTGCGCAACTCGGCAATCTCTTTCGCCTTCTGAGCCTCCAGGTCGTTCAGCAGCCGGCGGCTCGCGACCACGTCGGGATGCTGCTCGGTGTAGCGCAGAAGAAGCGCGTCCAGACTGCGCTTGGTTGCGTCGATACGCGCATCCAGCTCGGGGGTCGCCACGCTGAGCTGCGCCTCCTGCAGCAAGCCCGGGCTGATGAGATTGGGGAGCTGATCGCGCTCGGCCGTCAGCTGCTCCCGAGCCGCGTCTCGGGCATTCTCGGCCTCTCTCAGCTGCAGGCGGGCCTGGTCCAATTGCTCAGCCAAGCTGCTCACTCGCGACGCCGCGTCGCCCCCCTCGGCGGTCTGTATGCTGATGTTCCGCAGCCGAAACTGCTTGAGTCGGTACTCAGCCTCCTCGAGTCGTTGCTCGTACTGCTTGATCTGTTCGGTGATGAAGGCCTTCGCAGCGTCAGAGTCACGTCGCGACTGACCCAGGCTTGTCTCCATGAAGATGGATACGAGAGACTGGATGACGCGTTGCGCCTTCTCACGGTCGGCGTTGCGGTAAGCGAGGCTGTAGAGGTTGTCGCCGCCCGCCTTCGCGATCTTCAGGTCCGCCATCAGCTCGGTGACGAGCTTCTGCTGCTCGGCCTTCGTCTGAGCGCCTGCATCCAGATCCGCCATGCGGATCAGCTTCTCCACGTTCGGCCTCGTGATGAGCGTGCGGCTGAGCAACGAAACCTGCTGCTCGACGTTGGGCGGGATCGCGAGACCCGACATCAGCGGCATCAGGATCGATTGCGTGTCGACGTAAAGGCGCGCTGACGCCTCGTACCGGTCCGGAATCTTCAGCACGACGGCCACGCCGACGGTCGTGACGAGCCATGCCACCAACAGCGCAGGCCATCGGTACTTCCACATCCCACGCAGGTTCGTCTGCAGCTGCTTGAAGAGTTCTTCCATCGAAAGTCCCTATGGTCGCGAGCCGGCTGGCACCCTGGGCCGGTCTGCTGAGGGCACAAGGGCTGTCAGAACCAGCTCTGCGGGATGATCAGAATGTCGCCCGGCTTCACGTCGACATTGGCAGACACGTCGCCGCGCCGAAGCAAGTCACGCAGGCGCACCGAGTACTGCTTGTTGCCCTCCGACGTGCGCAGGATCGTCGCCTTGTTCCCATCGGCGAAGTCGGTCAGGCCGCCGACGGCGATCATCACGTCGAGCAGCGTCATGTTCTGCTTGTACGGCAAGAACTGCGGTCGCGCGGCCTCGCCCACGACGCGGATCTGCTCACTGTAGGGACCGACGAAACCGGCAACGAGGATCGTGACCTGCGGATCGACGATGTACTTCTTCAGTTCAGCTTCGATGTCGCGCGCCAGCTGCGTCGGCGTCTTGCCCTGCGCCATGATCTCGTCGATCAGTGGCGCGGCGATGCGCCCGTCGGGCCGCACTGCCACCGTCGTCGTCACTTCGGGGTTGCGCCACACGTACACGGTCACGCTATCACCAGCGCCGATGACGTAGCGATAGTTGGGAGTCGCGGCCGAGACGGGCGCCGGCGGGTATTCCGGACTGCCCGCGCAACCCGCCAGCACAAGGGCAGCGAGCGGCGACGCCGCGACGTACAAGAGTCTGTTCAGTAGCCTGGACGGCATGCTCACAACGATCACCTCCTGTTGCGTCGCGGGATCGGCAAGACGGACACGCTCAAGTCGCACGCCCGCCCCAACGCGGACCAGCAAAGGGCGCCAACAACTAACCCGTTCAGGGCCTCACCCCTTGCACTCAAAACATGATCGCATAGGGGCTTCCGCGACACCGACCCCCGAGTTCGCACTGTCGTCGCCGCGTCGGAAAATGTCACATGCGGAGTACCCTCATTCGCGGGGGGGGCGACGCGGCCGGGTGAGACCGGGAGGTAGTGCCCCCGTGCGCGAATCCGCTCGCCCTCCTGTCGTGGAGTGGTGAGAAGAGAGCTCGGAATTCCGGTTCTGGAGCCGACGCGACTCCAAGATCCGCCAAGCGGCCGTGCCGGCAGCCGTAAGGCATCGAGAGGTCTGCCGTTCGGTCGCGAACCCGGGTCAACCCCGAGCGACGGCCGGTGCGACCGCTGCCGTTCGCGCCGCTGCCGCGGGACCGCCGGTCACGCCCATGAATGGCCTGCGGTTCCCCATGCCGATCCTTGTGGCGGGGCGTGGACGGAGGTCCGACGATCAACGGCACGAATCGTCCTCGGAACCGGATCCAAAAGGTGACGAAGGCGCACAGGCGTGAGTTGTTCGACGAGAAGCGACGCGTCGCCCGGTGGACCGAGTTGGTCGTGCCGCTCGAGCGCCATCCCCGCACGCCCGGACGTGCTTCTGCCCGAGTTGAAGGACGGAACCCCTGCGGTTCAAGTAAGCTGACGGGCCTGCTGCCGTAGGGGTCGCCGGCTCGATGGCTGCCGAACCGAATTTGACACGGCGTTGACCGCAGCGTTGTCGACTCCAAACCCTAGCGCCGCTCGATCAGCTCGCGCACGAACTTGACCGGAATGGCGTAGGTCAGCCCCGTCGGGCTGCTCAGCGCCGACTCGCGCGTGCCGCGCGCCATCACCATGTTGATCACGCCCACCACCTCGCCGGTGCCGGCGTCGAACACCGGCCCGCCGCTGTTGCCGGGGTAGGCCACCGCGTCGAGCTGGTAGATCTCGAAGTTGCCCTCGGCGAGGCGGCGCACCGCGCGCTCGTTGAGCTGCCCGGCCTGCGCGGCCGGCAGGGCCACCGTCGTGATCGACGAGACGATGCCGCGGTGCGTGACCGGCGCGTAGCCCAGCACGCCGCCGATCGGAAAACCGATGAACGCGATCGACATCCCCTCGTTGACGCTCGCCGGGTCGGCCAGCGCCATCGGCGGCACCGGCGTGCCGTCGACGCGCAGCAGCGCCAGGTCGCGCGCCGGGTCGACGCGCACGACGCTGGCTTCGCGCATCTCCCACTGGCGCGGGCCGCGCCAGACCTGCACCACCTGCCGCGTGCCCGGCTCGCCCGGCCGGGCGGTGGCCTGCTCCGACAGCACGTGCGCGTTGGTGATGACGAGGTTGCCCTCGGCGGCGACGAAGCCGGTGCCGGCAAGCTTGAAGCGCGGGTTGTCGGTGGGGTTGAACGTGCCGACGATGACGATCGACGGCTTGGCACGAGCGATGACCTCGACGAGGCTGGACTGCGCGAAAGCCGGTGCTGCCACCAGCAGCAGCGCCAACCCCACACGCCGGATCCAGTCCATTGCAGACCCAGGGCGGCGAAAGCGCCCGCAGCCAGATCAAACGCGATAGTAGTCGCGATACCACGCGACGAAGCGCTCGATGCCCGTCTGGATCGGCGTCGAAGGCTGGAAGCCCACCCACTCGCGCAGCGCGTCGGTGTCGGCGTAGGTGGCGGGCA
>JBBION010000064.1:0-11570 GCA_037443345.1 Rubrivivax sp.
ACGGCGTGCTCGACAAGGTGGCCGCCGACCTCCGACCGGCCGAGGTGCAGGCGGCACGCACGGCCCCGCGCGGCGGCTGATCAGCAACACACGCGCCGCGGGATTGCACCGTGCGATCGGTCGCCCGGTGTCCGCCGATGCGCGTGGACCGTGTCGGCACCGTGCGGAGATTACGGGAGTGTGACCATCCGATGGCCGGCGTGCACGACTGCACGTCGCGCGAGGCGGGCACCCATTCGCGGGGATGACGCCCCCCGCCCCCTCCTGCACGATGCGTCCGTGCCAAGTGTCAATTCCGCCGACACCCACGAAGGTAGAGGCAGCAGGGAGTCCGGCTCCCCGCAACGGATTCGCGACACCGGCGCTTCGAGCCGTCGATGATCCGCATCTTCAACCACTACCTGCACCGCCGCACGCTGATGCAGGTCATGTTCGACCTCGGGCTGATCCTGGCCGTGGTGCTGGCCGTGAGCCTGGGGCCGCTGGGGCAGTCGGGGCAGGGCGTGCTGCTGCCGCTGCTCGCCGGTTTGCTGCTGGCGGCGTGCGTGTTCGTCATCAACAGTGCCACCGGCTTCTACGAGTACTCGCACAACCGCACGCTGCTGCAGTCGCTGGCCCGCGCCACGGTGGGCATCGTGCTCGGCCTGCCGCTGGCGTGGCTGATCTTCGGGCTGCTGCCGGTGACGGTGCCCGGCCGTGAGCTGATGCAGCTGGCGGCGATGGGCGTCGTCGCAGGCGTGTTCGGCCAGCGCGTCTACTTCGCGCACTCGAAGGCGCAGGCGCTGATCCGAACGCGCCTGCTGATCTACGGCGCCGGGCCCGCGGCGCAGCTCGTCGCGCAGACGCTGACGCAGTCGGACCCGCACGCCGAGATCGTCGGCTTCGTCGTCGGCCCGAACGAGACCGAGATCGCTGTCTCGTCGCACGAGATCCTGAAGGCCGACCGGCCGCTGAGCGAGATGGCGCGCGACCTGCGCGTCGACGAGATCGTCGTCGCGCTCAGCGAGCGCCGCGGCGGCAGCATGCCGCTGCGCCACCTGCTCGACTGCAAGCTGTCGGGCGTGCGCGTGCTCGACACGTCGGCGCACTTCGAGAAGTCGCTCGCGCAGATCCGCATCGACCACGTGCACGCCGGCGCGCTGATCTTCGGCGAGGGCTTCAACCAGGGGTGGCTGCGCACGGCGGTCAAGCGCGTGTTCGACGTCGCCTGCGCCCTCGTGCTGCTGTCGCTCGCGCTGCCGGTGATGCTGGTCACGGCGGTCGCGATCAAGCTCGAGTCGCGCGGCCCGCTGTTCTACCGCCAGGTGCGCACCGGCTACAACGGCCGGCCGTTCGAGGTCGTCAAGTTCCGCAGCATGCGCAGCGACGCCGAGGGCGACGGCAAGCCGCGTTGGGCCAAGGCCAACGACGACCGCGTCACGCGCGTCGGACGCCTGATCCGCAAGCTGCGCATCGACGAGCTGCCGCAACTCAGCAACGTGCTGCGCGGCGAGATGAGCCTGGTGGGCCCGCGCCCCGAGCGGCCGTACTTCGTCGAGCAGCTGACTCAGCAGGTGCCGTTCTACGCCGTGCGCCACAGCATGAAGCCCGGCGTCACCGGCTGGGCGCAGGTGCGCTACCACTACGGCGAGTCGGTCGAGGACGCCAAGCGCAAGCTCGAGTACGACCTGTACTACGTGAAGAACCACTCGCTGTTCCTCGACTTGGTGATCATCCTCGAGACGATCGCGGTGGTGCTGACGGCGCGCGGATCGCGTTGACCGGCCTGCGCCACGTGCCCCCAACCGGCCTGTGCAGTCGGGCTTGATTTGATAGCGTCGAGTGCTAGCATTCCCGCGTGAACGCCAAGCACCGGAAGACGCTGGCCGCCATCTTCGCCCGCCCAACATCCGCCTCTATTCCGTTCGCCGACATCGAGGCCCTCGTGAAGGCGCTGGGTGGGTCGGTCGCGGAGCGCGAAGGCTCGCGCGTCAAAGTTGAGTTGCGGGGCGAGCAATGGCGCTGCCACCGCCCTCACCCGGGCAAAGAAGCGAAGCGCTATCAGGTCGAGGAAGCGCGCGAGTTGTTGACCCGCGCAGGAGTCCAGCCGTGAACACGATGAGCTACAAGGGCTACACCGCACGCGTGGAGTTCGACGATCGGGACAACCTGTTCGTCGGGCGCATTCTCGGCATCCGCAGCATCATCAGCTTTCACGGCGAATCGGTGAACGAGTTGCGTACCGAGTTCGAAAGGGCCGTCGATGACTACATCGAAGAGTGCAACAGCCTGGGCCTGACGCCGGAGCGACCCGCCTCCGGCAAGCTGCTGCTGCGCGTGCCGCCCGACGTGCACGGCAAGGCGCTGGTGATCGCACAGGCCGAGGGCAAGAGCCTGAACCAATGGGCCACCGAGGTGCTGCAGGACGCGGTCGAAACCGCACAGCGGAATTGAACGACGGCCGCAACTGACTTGACTCTCCCGCCACGCCCCTCCTCATGGACACCCCTTCCGCTGACCTGACCGGTTACGGCTTCGCCGTCTCGGCGCTGTTGTACGCGGCCTTCGGCAGCTACCTCGTGTACAGCGGCCAATTGAAGAAGGCGCAGCCGCCGGCGCCCTGGGCGTTCCTCGGCGCAGTGGCGGCCACGGCGCTGTGGGCGGCGGTGGGCGTGGCCGAGATGTGGATCACCGGTGACGCCACCGCGCCGTCGATCGTCGCCGCCGACCTCGCGCGCCACGCGCTGTGGTTCGCGTTCCTGCTCGGGTTGCTGCACCCGGGCACGACCGGCCGCGCGGCATGGCGCGAGTTCGGCCTGCTCGGTGCGGCGGCGGCGCTGCTGATCGCGGCCGTCGCCGCGCTGCTGGCGCTCGAGGCGGCGCGCGTCGCGTCCGCCGCGATGCGCGTGCGCCTGGAGCCGCTGCTGCTGCTCGGGCTGGCGGTGCTCGGGCTGATCCTGGTCGAGCAGTTGTTCCGCAACCTGCCCGAGGACTCTCGCTGGAGCGCCAAGCCGCTGTGCCTGGGGCTGGGGCTGCTGTTCGTCTACGACATCTACCTGTACTCGCAGGCCGTGCTGTTCTCGGGGCTCGACGGCGACGCGCTCGCGGTGCGCGGCGTCGTGCACGCGCTCGCAGTGCCGCTGCTGTTCGTCGCCTCGAAGCGCCACACGAACTGGATCGCCAAGCTCAAGGTCTCGCGCGCGGCTGCGTTCCACTCCGCCACACTGCTGCTGGCCGGCATGTACCTGCTGTTCATGTCGGCGATCGGCTACTACGTGCGCTACACCGGCGGCGAGTGGGGCCGCGCGCTGCAGATCGCGCTGCTGGTGGCGGCCATCGCCGCGCTCGCGGTGCTCTCGGTGTCGGGCACGGTGCGCGCGAAGCTGCGCGTGTTCCTCGGCAAGCACCTGTTTCACTACCGCTACGACTACCGCAAGGAGTGGCTGCAGTTCACGTCGCGACTGACCGCCACCAGCTCGCCGCAGGCGCTGGGCACGTCGGTGACGCACGGCCTGGCCGACCTCGTCGAGAGCCCGGCCGGCGCGCTGTGGCTCAGGACCGCCGACGGGGCCGCGTTCGTGCAGGCCGCCGGCTGGAACATGCCGCCGAGTGCGGTGCGCGAGCCGGCGGACTCCGCGTTCGCCGCGTTCCTGCTCGGGCGCGGATGGATCGTCGACCTCGACGAGTGCCGCGACAAGCCGGCGCGCTACGACCACCTCGCGGTGCCCGACAGCGTGCGCTTGGCGCCGCAGGCGTGGCTCGTCGTGCCGCTGCTCGTCGGCGAGGCACTCATCGGCTGGGTCGTGCTGGCGCGGCCGCGCACCCCGCTCGAACTGGACTGGGAAGTGACCGACCTGCTCAAGACCGCCGCGCGCCAGGCCGCGGCCTTCCTCGCGCAGATGCAGGCCACCGAGGCGCTGCTCGAGGCGCGCAAGTTCGACGCCTTCAACCGCATGTCGGCGTTCGTCGTGCACGACCTGAAGAACATCGTGACGCAACTCTCGCTGCTGCTGAAGAACGCCCAGCGCCACCGCGACAACCCCGAGTTCCAGCAGGATATGCTGGCCACGGTCGAGAACTCGCTCGACAAGATGCGCCAGTTGATGCTGCAGCTGCGCGAGGGCCAGGCCCCCGCGGCGGGCCGCCCGAGCGGGGTCGACCTGGCGCCGATCGCGCAGCGGCTGGCGGCGATGGCGAAGGCGCGCGGACGCGAGGTGGAGGTGACGGTGATCGACCGCGTGATGACCCGCGGCCACGAGGAGCGCGTCGAGCGGGTGCTCGGCCACCTGGTGCACAACGCGCTCGACGCCACCCGCCCCGACCAGCGCGTGTGGCTGCGGCTCGAGCGCAGCAGCGGCCAGGCGCGCGTCGAGGTCGGCGACAGCGGCAGCGGCATGTCGCAGGAGTTCGTCAACACCCGGCTGTTCAAGCCCTTCAGTTCGACGAAGAAGACGGGCATGGGCATCGGCACCTTCGAGAGCTTCCAGTACGTGCAGGAACTGGGCGGCCGGATCGAGGTCGACAGCCGTGAAGGCGCGGGCACCGTCGTCACGCTGCTGATGCCGCTGTTCGACACCGGCACCGAGGACCGCCCGCTCGCGCTGCAGGCCTGACCACCCCATGAGCGCCAACAAACAGCCCCCGCTGCTGATCGTCGAGGACGACCTCGCGCTGCGGAAGCAGATCAAGTGGTCGCTCGACGGCTGGGAGTCGGTCACCGCGCACGACCGCGATAGCGCGCTGGTGGCGATGCGCCGCCACAACCCGGCCGTGGTCACGATGGACCTGGGCCTGCCGCCCGACCCCGACTCGACCTCCGAAGGCTTCAAGCTGCTCGAGCAACTGCTCGACGCCGACCCCAACGTCAAGGTCATCGTGCTGACGGGCCAGAACGACCAGACCAACGCGCTGAAGGCCATCGCGCTGGGCGCCTACGACTTCTTCGCCAAGCCGTTCGAGCCCGAGCTGCTGAGCCTGACGATCGCGCGCGCCTACCGCGTCTGGGAACTGCAGACCGAGAACCAGCGGCTGCAGCAGATGCACCAGCCCGACGCGCTCGCGGGGCTGATCACGCGCGACGCGGCGATGCTCAAGATCGGCCGCACGATCGAGAAGGTCGCGCCCAGCGACGCCACCGTGATGCTGCTCGGCGAATCGGGCACCGGCAAGGAGGTGCTCGCCCAGGGGCTGCACCAGGCGAGCAAGCGCAAGGGCAGGTTCGTCGCGATCAACTGCGCGGCGATCCCCGAGAACCTGCTCGAGAGCGAGCTCTTCGGCTACGAGAAGGGCGCCTTCACCGGCGCCGCGAAGACGACGCCGGGCAAGATCGAGACGGCGCACGGCGGCACGCTGTTCCTCGACGAGATCGGCGACTTGCCGCAGGCGCTGCAGTCCAAGCTGCTGCGCTTCCTGCAGGAGCGCAAGGTCGAGCGGCTCGGCGCGCGCCAGGAGATCCCGATCGACGTGCACGTCGTCTGCGCGACCCACCAGGACCTGCAGCAGCAGATCCGCGACGGCCGCTTCCGCGAGGACCTGTACTACCGCCTGGCCGAGATCGTCGTGCCGATCCCGCCGCTGCGCGAGCGCCACGGCGACGCGGTGCTGCTCGCGCACGCCTTCCTGCGCCGCTTCGCGCAGGAGCAGCGGCGCAGCCTTGCGTTCACCGACGAGGCGCTGACCGCGATCGACCGCCACCCCTGGCCCGGCAACGTGCGCCAGCTGCTCAACGTGATCAAGCGCGCGGCGATCATGGCCGACAGCAACCGCGTCGGCTGCGACGACCTCGGGCTGCCGGCTCCCGCGCCCGCCGACCCGACCGCGACCGACGCCGACACGCTGGATCTGCGCACGGTGCGCGAGCGCGCCGAACGCGCCGCCGTCGTCGCCGCGCTGGCGCGCACCAACGACAACATCGCCAAGGCCGCCGAGCTGCTCGGCGTGAGCCGCCCGACGCTGTACGACCTGCTCAACCGGCTGGCGATCAAGACCTGACCGCACCGCCTTCTCGACACGCGAACAGACCCGCCCCATGCGCAGCACTGCCCGCCCGCTCCTCGCCGCCGTGGCCGCCGCCGCCCTGCTCGCCGCCTGCGGCGACTCGAAAGACCCGCAAGCCCTCGTCGCCTCGGCGCGCGAGTACCTCGCGAAGAACGACCACGCCGCGGCGGTCATCCAGCTGAAGAACGCGCTGCAGGTCGACGTCAACTCGGCGGAGGCGCGCTTCCTGCTCGGCAAGGCGCTGCTGGCCAGCGGCGACGCGGCCGGCGCCGCGGTCGAGTTGCGCAAGGCGCGCGACCTGAAGTACCCCGACAACGAGGTCGTGCCGCTGCTCGCGCGCGCGATGCTCGAGCAGGGCCAGGCCAAGCTCGCCAACGACCAGTTCGACGACATCCGCCTCGACGACCCCAAGGCGCAGGCCGAACTCAAGGTCACGCTGGCCAATGCCTACGTGGCGCGCGGACTGCCCGACCAGGTCGAGGTCGCCGTCAAGGCCGCGCTCGAGGCCCGGCCCGACCACCCCGGCGCACGCGTGCTGCAGGCGCGTCTGCTGGCCGGCAAGCGCGACGTCGACGGTGCGATGAAGATCGTCGACGACGTCATCGCGCAGCACCCGCAGGACGACGGCGCGTGGAAGTTCAAGGCCGACTTGCTGCTCGCCGCGCGCAACGACCGCGACGGCGCGCTCGACGCCTACCGCAAGGCCGCGGCCTTCAACCCGCGCAACCTCGAGGCGCACGCCGGCGCGCTGGCGGTGCTGTTCACGCGCAACGACGCCGAGCAGGTCAAGCCGCAGCTCGAGCAGCTGAAGAAGGTCTACCCGCGCCACCCGCAGACGCGCTACTTCGAGGCGCAGCTCGCGTTCCTGCAGCGCGACTTCAAGGCCGCGAAGGACCTCGTCGGCCCACTCGTGCAGGCCACGCCCGACAACGTGCGCGTGCTGCAGCTGGCCGGCGCCGTCGAGCTGCAGGCTGGTTCGCCGCTGCAGGCCGAGACGTACCTGTCGCGCGCACTGCAGCTCGCGCCGGGCCTGCCGCTGGCGCGCCGGCTGCTGACGCAGGCCTACCTGCGCAGCGGCCAGGCCGACAAGGCACTCGAGACGATCGGCCCCGCCCTGCGCGCGCCGAACCCCGACGCCGGCGTGCTGGCGCTGGCCGCCGAGGCCAACCTCCTGGCGGGTAACGCGAAGGAGGCGGCCGACCTGTTCGGCCGTGCCGCCAAGCTCAACCCGGCCGACATCCGCGCCCGCTCGGCGGTGGCGCTGGCCGACATCTCGAGCGGCAGGGCCGCCGACGGCTTCGAGCAGCTCGAGGCGCTGGCCGCCGAGGACAAGACCGGCACCACGGCCGACATGGCGCTGATCAGTGCGCACCTGCTGCGCCGCGAGTACGAGCCCGCCCTCAAGGCCATCGCCGGCCTCGAGAAGAAGCAGCCCGACAAGCCGCTGGCGCACAACCTGCGCGGGCGCGTGCAGCTGGCGATGAAGAACGCCGACGCCGCGCGCGCGAGCTTCGAGCAGGCGCTCAGGCTCGACCCGGTGTACTTCCCGGCCGCGGCGGCGCTCGCCGCGCTCGACCTGGCCGACAAGAAGAACGACGCCGCACGCGCGCGCTTCCAGGGCATCCTGGCGAAGGACCCGAAGAACGTGCCGGCGCTGCTCGCGCTGGCCGAGCTCAGCGCGCGCACCGGCGGCAGCAAGGACGAGATCGGCAAGCTTCTCGCCGACGCCGTCAACGCCGACCCCAACGCGGTGCGCCCGCGCCTGCTGCTCGTCGAGCACCACCTGCGCCAAAACGACACCCGTGCCGCGACGACCGTCGCGCAGGCCGGCGTGGCGGCGCAGCCCAACAGTCCCGAGTTGCTCGACGCGCTGGGCCGCGTGCAGATGGCCGCCAACGACCACCAGCAGGCGCTGGCCACGTTCAACAAGCTTGCCAGCCTGCAGCCGCAGTCGCCGCAGCCGCACCTGCGCGTGGCCGGCGTACAGCTGGCGATGAAGAACGAGACGGGTGCCCGCCAGAGCCTGGACCGCGCGCTGCGCCTCACGCCGAACCTCGTGCCGGCACAGCAGCAGCTGATCGCGCTCGACATGGCGGCCAAGAAGCCGGCCGACGCGCTGGCCACCGCGCGCACGGTGCAGAAGCAGCGCCCCGGCGAGCCGGTGGGCTACGTGTTCGAAGGCGACATCCAGGCCGCGCAGCGCAACTTCGACGCCGCCGCCGGCGCCTACCGCACCGCGCTGGCCAAGGCACCGAACCAGAGCGAGACGGCGGTCAAGCTGCACTCGACGCTGCGCGCGACCAACAAGACGGCCGACGCCGACCGCTTCAGCCAGACCTGGCTCAAGGACCACCCGAAGGACGCCCGCTTCCTGTTCCACCTCGGCGACCTGGCCCTGTTCCAGCGCGACTACGCCGGCGCCGAGGCGCGCTACCGCGCCACGCTCGCGATCAACCCCGACAACGCGATCGCGCTGAACAACGTCGCGTGGACGATGGCGCGCCAGGGCAAGCCCGGCGCGCTCGAGTACGCCGAGAAAGCCAACCGGCTGGCGCCGAACCAGCCGGTGTTCATGGACACGCTCGGCTACGTGCTGTCGGAAGCCGGCCAGCACGACCGGGCAATCGAGGTGCAGCAAAAGGCGATCGCCGCGCAGCCGCAGACGCACATGTACAAGCTGACGTTGGCGAACATCTACATCAAGGCCGGCAAGAAGGCCGACGCCGAGAAGACACTGAACGACCTCGCCGCGCTGGGCGACAAATTCAACGGCCAGGCCGAAGTCGCGCGACTGCTGAAGTCGCTGAAAGACGGCTGACGCGGCGAGAGGCCCCGCGCCCCAGCGTGGGCGCGACCCGGCGCTCCGGTCCGCGCGGCGGCCTCAAGTCCGCCCCGCCGGCAGCCGAAATCACGACGGGTGGCCCGAGCCGCCTGTCCTGACCCATGGCCCGCCCCGTCCTCCCCCGCCCCGCTCGCCATCACCGGCGCGGCGCCGCCTTGCGATGAAGCGCACGCTGCGCTCGCGACTGCGCCGCGCCGTCAACGACGGCGCGCGCCGCGCCCTGGGCTTCCTGCCGCGCGAGTCGCGCTTCGCGCTGTACCGCGCGCTGATCGACTGCGACCCCCGTCCCGATCCGCGGCTGTCGCTGCACATCGCCGACACGCGCGAGGACCTCGAGGCGTGCTTCGCGCTGCTGCACGACGCCTACGTGGCCAGCGGCTTCATGACGCCGCACCCGTCGGGAATGCGCGTGACGCCGTACCACGCACTGCCGACGACGACGACGCTTTGCGCCAAGTTCGACGGCGAGGTGGTCGGCACGCTGTCGCTGATCCGGGAGGGCGTGTTCGGCTTCCCGCTGCAGTCGGCGTTCGATCTGTCGGCGGTGCGCGCGCGCGAGGGCCGCATCGCCGAGGTGTCGGCGCTGGCCGTGCACCCGGCGTTCCGCAGGACCGGCGGCACGATCCTGTTCCCGCTGATGAAGTTCATGTACGAGTACTGCACGCGCTTCTTCGACACGCGGCACCTCGTCATCGCCGTCAACCCGAACAGGATCGAGCTGTACGAGTCGCTGCTGCTGTTCGAGCGGCTGCAGGAGAACACGGTCGACCACTACGACTTCGCCAACGGCGCGCCGGCGGTGGGCGCCACGCTGGACCTGAAGCAGGCCCGCCTGGACTTCGAGGCGCTGTACGGCCACAAGCGCGAGCGCATGAACCTGCACCGCTACTTCGTGCAGACGCGCATGCCGAACATCGAGCTGCCCGCGCGCCCGTACCACACGACGAACGACCCGGTGATGACGCCGCCGCTGCTCGACCACTTCTTCAACCGGCGCACGGGCGTGTTCGAGTCGCTGGACCTGCGCCGGCGGCTGCTGCTGCACTCGATCTACGACCTGCCGGACTACCGCGGCGTTCTGCCGCCGCTGCCCGCGCGCCGGCCCGAGGGCGTCGAGCTGCGCCGCCACCAGCGCTACTCGCTGAAGTGCCCGGCGCGCCTGCACCTGCACGGCTGGAGCGACGCGGGGCCGTTCGACCTCGAGGTCGTCGAGGTCTCGCTGTCGGGCTTCCAGGCCGTCGTGCCGCGGCCGCTGCCGCTCGACGTCTGGGGCACCGCGACGGTCGAGCTCGGGCTGGGCGTGCAGTCGATGCTGCAGGTGGCCGCCGTGCGCGGCGTGCGCCCGGGCGAATCGTGCGTCTACGGCTTTCGCATCGACGAGCCCGACGCGGCATGGCGCGCGTGCGTCGCCGCGCTCGAGAGCGGGCGCACGCACCGCGACCTGCGCCCCGCGACGGGCGACGTGCCCACCGAGCCCGACGTGCGCATCGTGATGGCCTGAGCACCCACGCGCACCGGCCCCGCGGCTGCGGCACGCGCGCCGGGCGCCTCAGGATCCGCCGGCTGGCCGGCCGGCGGCGCGGCGCAATCCGAGCATCGCCACCAGCATCGCCATCAGCGCGACGCGCGGCACGTCGAGCACGCTGCTGACGGCGCCCAACATCGCGACGCCGGCCAGCGCCGCGGCCAGGAACGGTGCCAGCCGGTCGCCCTCGCGCGCCGCGCCGCGCAGCCGCATGAACGCGGCGGCGCCAAGGGCGACCAGCACCAGCAGCGTGACGGCGCCGCGCTCGATCAGCACCTCGAGGTACACGTTGTCGATGTGCCAAGGCACGTACCACGCCTGCGCCGACGGGAACCAGCGCGCGGCACCGTGCGCGAAACCGCCGTTGCGCAGCAGGTCGGCGTCACCGGCACCGGCGCGCAGCTGCACGCGTTCGAGCATGGCGGCGGTGCTGGCGTCGTAGACCGCGATCGACAACAGCGCGCGCCGCGCCGGCCACCACGGCTGCGGCGCGAAGGCACGGCCGTCCAGCGGCACGTCGAGCGTCGCCGGCGTGTCGGACACCGGCACCGTCACCAGCGCCTCCTGGCAGCGCGCGTCGTACAGAAGGTGGCGCTCGCACACGCGCACCCACAGACGCGCCGCGCGCGCCTCGGCGTCGCCCGCGCCGAACGGCAGCGACCGCGCCTGCAGGCGCACCGCGTAGCGCTGGCCCGCGACGTGCGGCACGCGCTGCGTCAGCGCGTACAGGCCACCGATCTCGTCGACGACCGCCGGGCCGTCGAGCCTCGGCCGCACGCCCTGCGGCGTCGCGACCCAGTGCAGCGCGCCCGAGAACTCGCGCTGCACGTCGGCGGCGACGTAGCGCGCCGGCAGACGGCCGATCCCGACACCCAGAACGACGTCGGCGGGCGTCTGCAGCAGCCCCAGGCCGTGACGCCAGTGCCCCAGGCGCCCGTCGGCGTCGAGCGTCGTCTGCGCGAGCCGCTCGACGAGGAACGACCCACCGGCCACCACCGCGACCACCTCGGTGCCCAGCGCCAGCGCCAGCAGCGCACCGGCCGGCGCACGCCAGCCGAGCGCGCGCATGCGGCGCCACGCCAGCAGCAGCGCGGCGCTCGCGGCCAGCCACACCAGCCCGACGCCGGCGTAGCCCTCGACGAGGAAGGCGCCGGCCAGCACGATCGCGGCCAACGCGCCGAACAGGACGGCCAGGCCACGCTGCACCGGGGTCCACGCCCGCCCGTC
>JBBION010000065.1:0-11549 GCA_037443345.1 Rubrivivax sp.
GCCGCCACAACCATCGGGGCGGGCTTGGCAAGCGCTTTCGTCAATCGCGCTCGCGCCTAGGCTTCGCGCCGACCGGATCGAGCGTGACGCGGCACGTGTCGGGCGCGACGGTTCACGACAGGAGGAGACGCTTGAAGGAGGCCGATCGCGAGACGATCGCGGGCCCGTGGCCTTGCGGGCCGGCGGCGGTGGCGCGCAGGCACCCGCTGTGCCTGATGTGCCAGGTGGTCGAGCGCGTGCCGCCGGAGACTGCAGCGGCCGCCGACGGGCTGCCGCCGGCGGTGCGCATGCCGCTGCGCGCCGGCATGCGGCTGTTCGAGCAGGGCGCCGTGGCGCAGGCCGTCTACGTGGTGCAGAGCGGCATCGTCAAGGAGACGGCGCGCGACGCGGCCAGCGGCGGCGAGTGCATCGTGCGCCTGGTGATGCGCGGCGGCGTGGCCGGGCTCGGGGGGCTGAGCGGGCCGCACCAGCACTCGGGCCACGTGATGCAGCCCGGCCATGCGTGCCGCATCCCGATGGCGCGCTTCGAGCGGCTGCTGGCCGAACACCCCGACGCGACGCCGCAGCTGTACGCCGACGGCCGCCAGGCCATCGCCGACGCCGACCTCATCATCGGCCGGATGTGCCACGGCCCGGCGCGCGCGCGGCTGGCGCGCACGCTGCTGCACCTGCGCAGCACGCTGGCGCCCGGCGAGGCGCTGCGCCTGAAGCGCGACGACCTCGCGAGCCTGATGGCGCTGAACCCCACCAGCGTCGCGCGGCTGCTCGCCGACTTCCGACGCGAGGGCCTGCTCGAGCAGCAGGGCCGTTACTGCGTCGCGATCGACGCCGCGCGGCTGCAGGCGATCGCGCGCGAAGAGCCCTGACGCGCCGCGGGCCCCGGTGCCGGCGGCGCGCTGTGCCATATTCGCAGCCGATGGACGCGACCCCGTCGGCCCCCACCGCCACGCGCACCGTGCGCGGCGTCTGCCCGCACGACTGCCCCGACACCTGCGCGCTGCGCGTGACGGTCGAGGGCGGGCGCGCGGTGCGCGTGCAGGGCGCGCCCGACCACCCGCCCACCGCCGGTGTCCTCTGCACCAAGGTCAGCCGCTACGCCGAGCGCACCTACCACCCCGACCGGCTGCTGCACCCGCTCAAGCGCGTCGGCCGCAAGGGCCAGGGGCGCTTCGAGCGCATCTCGTGGGACGAGGCGCTGGCCACCGTCGCGCAGCGGCTCAAGGCGATTGCCGCGCGCGATCCGCAGGCGATCGTGCCGTACAGCTACGCCGGCACGATGGGGCTGCTGCAGGGCGAGAGCATGGCCGCGCGCTTCTTCCACCGCCTCGGCGCGAGCCGGCTCGACCGCACGATCTGCGCGAGCGCCGGCGGCGAGGCGCTGGCCGCCACCTACGGCGGGAAGGTCGGCATGCACCTGCGCTTCTTCGCGCAGTCGCGGCTGATCGTGATCTGGGGCAGCAACTCGATCGCGTCGAACCTGCACTTCTGGACGCTCGCGCAGCAGGCCAAGCGCGACGGCGCCAGGCTGTGGTGCATCGACCCGCGGCGCACCGAGACGGCCGACAAGTGCCACCGCCACCTCGCCATCCGTCCCGGCACCGACGGCGCGCTGGCGCTGGCGCTGATGCACGAGCTCATCGCGCACGGCTGGGTCGACCGCGACTGGGTCGCGAGCCACGTCGACGGCTTCGACGCGCTCGCCGAGCGCGCGCAGCAATCGCCCCCGGAGCGCGCCGCCGCGGTGTGCGGCGTGGCGGTCGACGACATCCGCGAACTCGCGCGCGACTACGGCACGAGCCAGCCGGCCGCGATCCGCCTGAACTACGGCATGCAGCGCGTGGCCGGCGGCGGCAACGCGGTGCGGCTGGTCGCGCTGCTGCCGTGCCTGACGGGCGCGTGGCGCCACCCGGCCGGCGGGCTGCTGCTGTCGAGTTCGGGCTGGTTCGCGCCGTACCGCGACGACGCGGCGCTGCAGCGGCCGGACCTGTTGGAGACCGTGTACGGCCCTGCGGGCCGGGGGCGCCGCCCGCGCACCGTCAACATGAGCACGATCGGCGACGCGCTGACGCACCCCGGCGGCGGCGCGTTCGGCCCGCGCGTCGAGGCGCTGGTGGTCTACAACAGCAATCCGGTGGCGGTGGCCCCCGAGTCGGGCAAGGTGGTGGCCGGTTTCGCGCGGGAGGACCTGTTCACCGTCGTGCTCGAGCAGTTCCAGACCGACACGGCGGACCACGCCGACATCGTGCTGCCGGCCACGACGCAGCTCGAGCACCTCGACGTGCACACGAGCTACGGCCACACCGACGTGCTGCTCAACGAGCCAGCGATCGAGCCGCTCGGCGAGGCCAAGCCCAACACGCAGATCTTTCGCGAGCTCGCTGCGCGCATGGGCTTCGACGAGCCGTGCTTCGCCGACGACGACGAGGCGCTCGCGCGCCAGGCGCTGCGTGGCATCGACCTCGACGCGCTGCGCGTGCGCGGCTGGGCGAGCCTGCCGCTGCCCGACGCGCCGTTCGCGCACGGCGGCTTCCCGACGCCGTCGGGCAAGGCCATCGTCGACGCGCCGGGGCTGGGCGTGCCCGACTTCGTGCCCAACCACGAGTGCGCCGAAGCCGCCCCGGCGCTTGCGGCGCGCTACCCGCTGGCGATGATCTCGCCGCCGGCGCGGCACTTCCTGAACTCGACCTTCGTCAATGTCGCGAGCCTGCGCGACATCGAAGGCGAGCCGGTGCTCGAGATCCACCCCGACGACGCGCTCGCGCGCGGCATCGAAAGCGGCGCGACGGTGCGCGTGTTCAACGACCGCGGCACGCACCGCTGCCGCGCGCAGGTCACGACGCGCGCGCGCCCCGGCGTCGTCGTCGGCCTGGGCATCTGGTGGCGCAAGCTGGGGCTCGACGGCACCAACGTCAACGAGCTGACGAGCCAACGGCTGACCGACCTCGGCCGCGCGCCGACGTTCTACGACTGCCTGGTCGAGGTGGCGGTCGACAGCCCCGCCGCGGCTTGAAGCGCGCCGCGAAGACCGCGCTCGTGGCCGGCCTGTCGCTCACCGGTGCCGCTGCCGTCGTGCTCGCGGCGGCGTGCCTGACGGCCGGCTGCGCCAGCGTTGGCTACTACGCGCAGGCGGTGGGCGGGCACGTCGACGTGCTGAACCGCGCGCGGCCCGTGGCCGACGTGATCGCCGACGACGCGACGCCTGCCGCGCTGCGCGAGCGCCTGGCGCTGGCGCAGCGCATCCGCGACTTCGCGGTGGCCGAGCTCGCGCTGCCCGACAACCGCAGCTACCGCCGCTTCGCCGACCTGCAGCGCCCGGCGGCGGTGTGGAACGTCGTCGCCGCGCCCGAGCTGTCGCTGACGCTGAAGACCTGGTGCTTCCCGGTCGTGGGCTGCGTCGGCTACCGCGGCTACTACGACCGCACGGCCGCCGACGCGCTCGCGGCGAAGCTGCGTGCCGAGGGCTGGGAGGTGCTGGTCTACGCGGTGCCGGCGTACTCGACGCTGGGCAAGCTCGACTGGCTCGGCGGCGACCCGCTGCTGTCGACCTTCATCCACTGGCCCGAGGGCGAGCTGGCGCGGCTCGTGTTCCACGAGCTGGCGCACCAGGTCGTCTATGCCGCCGGCGACACGACGTTCAACGAGTCGTTCGCCACCGCCGTCGAGCGCCTGGGCGGCGCGCGCTGGCTCGAGCGCCACGCGAGCGCCGCCGCGCGCGACGAGTACGCCGCGTTCGACGCGCGCCGCCGCCAGTTCCGCGCGCTGACGCTGGCCGCGCGGCGCGAGCTCGAGGCGGTGTACGCCGGCACGGGCGACGACGACGCCAAGCGCGCCGCGAAGGCCGACGTGTTCGCGCGCCTGCGCGCCGAGCACGAGCGCCTCAAGCGCGACGCCTGGGGCGGGTTCGCCGGCTACGACGGCTGGTTCGCGCGCACCAACAACGCGGCGCTCGGCGTGCAGGCCGCGTACGACGAGTTCGTGCCCGCGTTCGAGCGCCTGTTCGAGGCCGCGGGCGGCGACTTCGGCCGCTTCCACGCCGAGGTGCGGCGGCTGGCCGACTTGCCGAAGGCCGAGCGCCACGCGACACTGCGCGCCGCCGTGGCCACCGCCGCCGCCAACGAATAGGGAGTCGACGTGTCCGAGATCCGCATCCACCGCGAGCACGACCTGGGCCTCGAGGAGGCGCGCAAGGTCGCCTGGAAGTGGGCCGAGGAGGCCGAGCGCAAGTTCGGCATGGACTGCACGGTGGTCGAGGGCGACTACAGCGACACCGTCGAGTTCGCGCGCAGCGGCGTCAAGGGCCAGCTCGTCGTGGCCGCCGACCACTTCGACCTGCAGGCCAAGCTCGGCTTCCTGCTCGGCGCGTTCGCGCGCACGATCGAGACCGAGATCGAGAAGAACCTCGACGACCTGCTCGGCGCGCGCCAGGCGCTGGCCAAGGCGCCGAAGGCCGCCGCCAACAACGGCGCGGCAAAGAAGGTCGCCGCGAAGAAGAGCGGCAACTCGAACGGCGGGCGGAAGAAGACCTGACGGCTCTGGTCTCTGGCGTTGCACGGGCGAGGTGCAGCCGACCTTCAAGCGGACGCCGCGGATCCGGCTTCGCCGGTCCGCTGGCGTTGCCCCCTCGAGGGGAAGCGGCGAAGCCGCTTCGGGGGTGGTCCTATTTCAGGGACTCGATCAGGTCGACGTATTCCTGCATCGCCGCCTCGGCGCCCTTGCCCTTCTGCTCGTTCCAGGCGTCCCACTTGGCACGGCCGACCATGTCGGTGAAGCCGGGGCGCTTGCCCTCGACATCGCCTTCGGTGGCCTGCTTGTACAGCGCGTAGATCTGCAGCAGCGTCGCGTTGTCCGGGCGCTCGGGCAGCTTCTTGCTGTCGGCCACGGCCTGTTCGAAGCGGGACTTGAGGTCGGCCATCGCGCGTCTCCTGGTCGGTGAAAATGGGCCTTGACGGACGGGATGTTAACCAGCATCTTGTCCTTGACCCACCGCTTCCGGGAGCCCGTCCATGTCCAGCCCCACCGAGCGCATGTCGCGCGTCGACACCGCGTGGCTGCGCATGGACAGCGACGTCAACCTGATGATGATCGTCGGCGTGTGGCTGCTGACGCCGGCGGTGGCGTACGAGGCGGTGTGCGAGCGGCTGCGCACCGCGCTGCTGCGCTACCCGCGCTTCCGCCAGAAGGTCGTCGAGGACGCGCTGGGCTACCACTGGGTCGAGGACGAGCACTTCGACATCGAGCGCCACGTCAGCCGCGAGCGGCTGGCGCGCCGTCGCGGCCAGAGCGAGCGCCAGGCGCTGCAGGAGCGAACCGCCGAGATGGCGACGACGCCGCTGGACCGCCAGCACCCGCTGTGGCACTGGCACCTCGTCGAGGACTACGAGGGCGGCAGTGCGATCGTCATCCGCATCCACCACTGCATCGGCGACGGCATCGCGCTGATGTCGGTGCTGCTGTCGATCACCGACGGCGGCCACGCGCCGCCGCCGCGCAAGGCGTCCAACGGCCACGACGGCGACTGGCTCGCCGACACCGTCGTGCGCCCGCTGACCGACCTCACGGTGCGCGCGATCGGCCTGTACGGCGAGGGCGTCGTCAAGTCGCTCGACCTGCTCGCGCACCCGGGCAAGCCGCTGGCCGGCTCGCTCGACCTCGCGCGCGTCGGGATGCAGGTCGCCAGCGACGCCGCGTCGCTGGCGCTGATGCCCGACGACTCGCCGACGCGGCTCAAGGGCCACCCGGTCGGGCTCAAGCGCGTCGCGTGGTGCGAGCCGCTGCCGCTCGACGACGTCAAGGCGGTGGCCAAGGCGATGCACTGCACCGTCAACGACGTGCTGCTGGCGTGCGTGGCCGGCGCGATCGGCGCGTACCTGCGCGACGTCGGCGACGACCCGGCGGGTAAGGAGATCCGCGCGATGGTGCCGGTCAACCTGCGCCCGCCCGAGCAGGCGCACGAGCTGGGCAACGGCTTCGGTCTCGTGCCGCTGGTGCTGCCGATCGGCATCGAGCACCCGGTCGAGCGCCTGTACGCGGTGCACGCGCGCATGAGCCAGCTCAAGGGCAGCTACCAGCCGCTGCTCGCGTTCCTGATCCTGGCCGCGTCGGGGTTGCTCGTGAAGCCGGCGCAGGACCTGGTGACCGGCCTATTCGCGAAGAAGACGACGGCGGTGATGACCAACGTGCCGGGCCCGCGCGAGCCGTTGAAGTTCTGCGGCTCGACGCTGCGGCAGAACATGTTCTGGGTGCCGCAGTCGGGCCACATCGGCATGGGCGTGTCGATCCTCAGCTACGGCGGCGGCGTGCAGTTCGGCCTGATCACCGACAAGAAGCTGTGCCCCGAGCCGCAGCGCATCATCGACCGCTTCGCACCCGAGTTCGCGAAGCTGCTGTGGCTGACGATGATGCTGCCGTGGGGCGAGCAGCTCGAGGCGCTGGAGCCGAACGGGACGCCGGCGGGCGAGACACCGGCGCGAAGCGCATCGCCAGCGCGATCTCGCGCAGCCACCGGTGGCCGGCGTCGTGCTGCGCGCGCCAGTGCCAGTGCATCGCCACCGTGAACGGCGGCAAACCAAGGTCGGGCTCGACGACCTGCAGGTCGTGCAGCCGCGCGAAGCGCTGCGCTGGGCGCAGCGGCAGGATCACCGCCAGGTCGGTGGCCGCGAGGATCCCCGGCACGACCATGAAGTGCGGCAGCGCGAGCCGGATGCGCGGCTCCAGCCCCAGCATCTGCAGCGCCCGCGCCGGCTCGGCGTGGCTCTTCACGACGATGAAGTCGAGCCGCTCGAGCGCGGCGCGGTCGGTCAGCCGGCGTGCCAGCGGGTGGCCGCGGCGCAACAGAACCACGTAGCGCTCCTCGAGCAGCGGCGCGTGCTCGGTGCCCACCAGCGCCGGCAGGTAGCCCAGCGCGAGGTCGAGCCGGCTGTCCTCGAGCGCCGGGCCGATCGCCTGCGGCTCCATCTGCACCGCCTCGACGCGCACGCCGGGCGCCTGCGCGCCGACGGCGGCCATGACCTGCGGCAGGAACTCGTCGGCGCCGATGTCGCTCATGTGCAGCGCGAAGCGGCGCGCCGAGCGCGCGGGGTCGAACGCGTCGCCGTTCTGCAGTGCGGCGTCGAGCAGCTGCAGCGCCGCGTCGACCTGCCGCGCGAGCTGCTCGGCCTTGCGCGTCGGCGCGACGCCGCCCGGGGCGCGCACGAACAGCGGGTCGTGCAGCGCCAGCCGCAGCCGCGTCAGCGCGTGGCTGGTGGCGGGCTGCGACAGCCCGAGCCGCTCGGCGGCGCGGCTGACGTTGCGCGTCTCGTGCACGGCACGGAAGACGTGCAGCAGGTTCAGGTCGAGCTCGTGCAGATGCATGGGCCGAATCGTACTTAGTGATTTCATCGCATGGACGAATGACGCGCCGGCGCCTAGAGTGCCCGCTTCGGCAGCAGACGGCAGCAGACGGCGGCAACAGCGTGGAAGTCCAGTTCACCGAGGAGATCGAGCAGCTGAAGAAGGGCGCCGGCGAGACCTTCCAGGGCGAGGGCATTCTCGCGATCACGAAGGCGCTGCTGCAGTCGGGCGTGGCCTACATCGGCGGCTACCAGGGTGCGCCGGTGTCGCACCTGCTCGACGTGATGGTGCAGGCGCGCCCTTACGTCGACACGCTCGGCGTGCACGTCGAGGCCTGCGCCAACGAGGCCTCGGCGGCGGCCATGCTCGGCGCGAGCCTGCACTACCCGCTGCGCGGCTGCGTGACGTGGAAGTCGATCGTCGGCACCAACGTCGCGGCCGACGCGCTGTCCAACCTCGCGTCGCCGGGGGTCGTCGGCGGCGCGCTGATCGTCGTCGGCGAGGACTACGGCGAGGGCGCGAGCGTGATTCAGGAGCGCACGCACGCCTACGCGCTGAAGAGCACGATGCTGCTGCTCGACCCGCGCCCCGAGCTGCCGACGATGGTCAGGATGGTCGAGCACGCGTTCGCGCTGTCGGAGGCGTCGAACATGCCGGCGATCCTCGAGCTGCGCATCCGCGCGTGCCATGTGCGCGGGCGCTTCGAGTGCAAGAGCAACGTCGCGCCGGCGCGCTCGACGCGCCACCCGATCGAGGAGCCGGCCGGCTTCGACTACATGCGCCTCGCGCACCCGCCGGTGACGTTCCGCCACGAGAAGCTCAAGGTCGAGCAGCGCATTCCGGCGGCGCAGCGCTACATCGCCGAGCACCGGCTGAACGACCACGTCGCGGGCGAGCTGGCCGACGTCGGGCTGATCGTGCAGGGCGGGATGTACAACGCGACGATGCGCGCGCTGCAGCAGCTCGGGCTGGCCGACGCGTTCGGCGTCAGCTGCGTGCCGCTGCTCGTGCTCAACGTGACGTTCCCGCTCGTGCCCGACGAGATCGTCGCGTTCTGCGCCGGCAGGCGCGCGGTGGGCGTGCTCGAGGAAGGCAGCCCGGAGTACCTCGAGAAGGACGTGCTCGCCGCGCTGCGCCGCGCCGACGTGGGCACGCCGCTGCACGGTAAGGACCTGTGGCCGGCGGCCGGCGAGTACTCCGTGGAGGTGATCGCGCAGGGGCTCGTCGCGTTCGCCGGGCGCCACCTGCCGCAGGTCGACCTCGCGCCGGCGCGCGCGTGGCTGGCCGGCAACCGCGCGCGGCGCGACGACGTCGCGCAGGTGATGGGTCCGCTGCCGGCACGCCCGCCGGGCTTCTGCATCGGCTGCCCCGAGCGGCCCGTGTTCTCGGCGCTCAAGCTCGCGCAGGCCGAGGTGGGGCCGGTGCACGTGGCGGCCGACATCGGCTGCCACGCGCTCGCGACCTTCGAGCCGTTCAGCTCGGGCCACTCGATCCTCGGCTACGGCATGAGCCTGGCCAGCCGCGCCGGCGTGAGCCCGATGATGCAGCGCCGCTCGATCGCGATCATGGGCGACGGCGGCTTCTGGCACAACGGGCTGCTGACTGGGGTGCAGTCGGCGCTGTTCAACGGCGACGACGCGGTGCTGCTGATCATGAAGAACGGCTACACGTCGGCCACCGGCACGCAGGACATCATCAGCACGCCCGACGAAGAGGCGAAGGCCGCGGCGGCGAGCGCCGGCGCGCTGCACCAGAGCCTGGCGGACAAGAACCAGACCATCGAGACGACGTTGAAGGGCCTGGGCGTGCAGTGGCTGCGCACCGTGCACACCTACGAGGTCGACGCGATGCGGCGCACGCTCGAAGACGCGCTGACGAGCGACTTCGACGGCTTGAAGGTCATCGTCGCCGAGGGCGAATGCCAGCTCGAGCGCCAGCGGCGCATCAAGCCGTGGATCGCGCAGCGCCTGAAGCGCGGCGAGCGCGTCGAGCGCGTCAGGTACGGCGTCGACGAGGACGTGTGCACCGGCGACCACGCGTGCATCCGCCTGTCGGGCTGCCCGACGCTGACGCTGAAGGACAACCCCGACCCGCTGAAGGTCGACCCGGTGGCCACCGTGATCGACGGCTGCGTCGGCTGCGGGCTGTGCGGCGCCAACGCGCACGCCGCGACGCTGTGCCCGTCGTTCTACCGCGCCGAAGTGGTGAAGAACCCGAAGTGGCGCGAAAGGCTGCTGCACGCGCTGCGCGCGCCGCTGGTGCGCGCGCTGCAGACCGTTTGACCCCGCCCCACCGACAAGAGGAGACGACGATGACCCGAACGGCAGACCTCACCCGCCGCGGCGCGCTCGCGCTGGCCGCCGCGCTCGCGCTGGCCGGCGCCACGTGGCCGGCCGCGGCGCAGACCTTTCCCGACAAGCCGCTGAAGCTCGTCGTCAACTTCCCGCCCGGCGGCGCCGCCGACGTGATCGGCCGCACCGTCGCGCAGACGCTGGGCGACTCGCTGAAGCAGCAGGTGATCGTCGAGAACCGGCCGGGGGCCAACGGCAACATCGGCGCCGAGGCGGTCGCGAAGTCGCCGGGCGACGGCTACACGCTGCTGATGAGCAGCGGCGGCGCGATGACGGTCAACCCGTTCCTGTACAAGCAGATGCCGTTCGACGCCGAGAAGGACCTGACCCCGGTGGCGTCGGTCGCGCGCGTGCTGGTGTTCCTGATGGCGCACCCGTCGGTGCCGGTGAACAACGTCGCCGAGTTCGTCGCCTACGCGAAGGCCCACCCGGGCAAGCTCAGCTACGGCTCGGCGGGCCAGGGCAGCTCGCCGCACTTGGCCGGCGAGATGTTCGCGCGCCAGGCCGGCTTCCAGGCCACCCACGTGCCGTACCGTGGCGCCGCGCCGGCGCTGACCGACCTGCTCGCCGGCCAGGTGCAGTTCATGTTCGACCCGGGCCCGGGGCTGAAGCACGCCGCCGAGGGCAAGCTCAGGCTGCTCGCGGTGGGCAGCCCGCAGCGCGCGTCGCAGCTGCCGAACACGCCGACGTTGGCCGAGTCGGGCTTCCCCGGCTTCGACGCCGACACCGTGTTCGGCATCTACGCGCCGGGCGGCACGCCGGCGGCGCTGGTGGCGCGGCTGCACGACGAGGTCAACAAGGCGGTGGCGAGCGCAAAGGTGCAGGACGTCATCAAGGGCATCGGCGGCGAGCCGCTGGCGCTGACGCGGCAGGCCTTCGTCGAGCGCCAGAACGCCGACCGCGCGCGCTACGGCAGGTTCATCCAGGAGGCGGGCATCAAGGCCGAGTGATGGACCACCCCCGAAGCGCCTTCGGCGCCTCCCCCTCGAGGGGGGCGAGCCCGGACACGAAACGTCCGGTGGACGTTTCGTGCCTGGCGAGCGGCCGTGCTGCGAAGCCCGGCGCGGCCTGCAAGGCCCGCCTGCGGACCGGCGAAGCCGGATCCGTGGCGGCCGCTTGACGGGCCACCGCAAGTGCGGTCGGGGGCGCCATTGCACGGCATCGAGGTTTGAATTGAACGCTACAGAGAACTCGCGCCCGGTCACGATCCTCGTCTGCGCCCTCGGTGGCGAGGGCGGTGGGGTGCTGTCGCAGTGGCTGTTCGACACGGCGCTGGCCTGCGGACACAGCGCGCAGAGCACGTCGATCCCGGGCGTCGCGCAGCGCACCGGCGCGACGACGTACTACCTCGAGGTCCACCCCGCACCCGACGCGGCGCTCGGCGGCCGCCGGCCCGTGTTCAGCCTGAACCCGGTGCCCGGCGCGATCGACCTGCTGGTGTCGTCGGAGCTGCTCGAGACGGTGCGCCAGACCGGCCTGGGCATGGCCAGCGCCGAGCGCACGACGGTGATCAGCTCGTCGTCGCGCGCGCTGACGGTGGCCGAGAAGATGCAGCAGGGCGACGGCCGCGTCAGCGACGCGGCGCTGCTGGCCACGCTGCAGCGCCACGCGCGCGCGGCCGAGGTCTTCGACATGGCCGCGCTCGCGCGCGAGACGGGCACCGTGATCAGCGCGGTGCTGCTCGGCGCAATTGCCGCGTCGGGCGTGCTGCCGTTCGCGCGCGAGGCCTACGAGGCGACGATCCGCCGCGGCGGGCGCGGCGTCGAGGCCAGCCTCGCCGGCTTCGCGCGCGCCTACGAGCACGCGGCAACGAGCCGGCGCCAGCGCGCGCAGGCCGAGCAGGCGCTGCAGTCGGTCGCGGCGGGGCTC
>JBBION010000066.1:0-11519 GCA_037443345.1 Rubrivivax sp.
GTGTCGCAGGACCCGAACCGCGAGCGCGGCGGCGAGATCGGCCTGCGCCCCGCAGACCGCCTGCCCGAGCTGTTCGTCGGCGCGGTGCGCGACCTGCGCGCCGGCGACGTGGCGCCGGCGCCGGTGCGCAGCGGCGCGGGCTTCCACGTGCTCAAGCTCGTCGAGCGGCGCGACGCCAACGCCTTCGTCGTCACGCAGACGCGTGCGCGCCACATCCTGCTGCGGCCGAGCACGCCGGCCGGCACGTCGGCCGCGCAGCGCCAGCTCGCCGAGGTGCGGCGTGCGATCACGACGGGCACGCGGCGCTTCGACGACGTCGCGCGCGAGATCTCCGAGGACGCGTCGGCGCCACAGGGCGGCGACCTCGGCTGGACCGCGCCGGGCAGCTTCGTGCCCGAGTTCGAGCAGGCGATGAACGCGCTGCCGGTCGGCGGCGTCTCCGAGCCGGTGGTGTCGCGCTTCGGCGTGCACCTGATCCAGGTGCTCGAGCGCCGCAGCGTCGAGCTCGACGCGCGCCAGCAGCGCCAGCTCGCGACGAACGCGCTGCGCGAGCGCAGGTACGAGCAGGCGTACCGCGACTGGGTGCGCGAGCTGCGCTCGCAGGCGTACATCGAACTGCGCGACGACGTGCGGTGAGCGCGCGCGGACCGGGGCGCCGGTGAGACACGTCGCGCGCAAGCGCTTCGGCCAGCATTTCCTCGTCGATGCCGGCGTCATCGCGGCCATCGTGGCCGCGATCGACCCGCGCCCCGGCCAGGCGCTCGTCGAGATCGGGCCCGGGCTGGGCGCGCTGACCGCGCCGCTGCTCGCCCGCTGTGGATCGCTCACCGTGATCGAGCTCGACCGCGACCTCGCCGCGCGGCTGCGCCAGCGCGCGGGCCTTGTCGTCGTCGAGGCCGACGTGCTGACGGTGGACTTCGCGGCGCTGGCGCACGAGCGCGGCCAGCCGCTGCGCGTCGTCGGCAACCTGCCGTACAACATCTCGACGCCGATCCTGTTCCACCTGCTCGACGCCGCCGCGCACTGGCGCGACGCGCACTTCATGCTGCAGAAGGAGGTCGTCGAGCGCATGGCGGCGGCGCCCGGCGGCAAGGACTACGGGCGCCTGACGGTGATGCTGCAGTGGCGCTGCGCCGTCGAAGCGCTGTTCGACGTGCCGCCGCAGGCCTTCGACCCGCCGCCGCGGGTCGACTCGGCCATCGTGCGGCTGCGCCCGCACGCGCTGGCGTCGGCCGTCGACGCCGCGCGCCTGGGCGAACTGGTGACGGTGGCGTTCTCGCAGCGCCGCAAGCTGCTGCGCCACACGCTCGGCCGCTGGCTGGCCGAGCGCGGGTGCGACGCGCCATTCGACCTGCAGCGCCGCGCCGAAGAGGTGCCGGTGGCCGAGTACGTCGCGCTGGCCGCGGCGTTGCCGCCCTGAAAAGCGCGACGGCGGCCCGTGGGCCGCCGTCGTTCAGGCCGCGCGGCCGCGCGGGTTCACGCGGCGTCGAGCCACATCGCGGTGTCGAACGCGCTCGTCATCATCGGCATGTTCATGCCGAAGTGGGGGTTGATGCCGTTCTTGGGCACCGTGATCTTGGCCGCCGGCTTGAGCGTGCTGTTGTGGGCCACTTCCGTCGCCCGCTCCCATGACCCGATTTCCTGGGAGCGGGCTACCGAAAAGAATAGAAACACCTGAACGGTATCTTTCGCTCGGCCCAGAAGTCGGCCGCGTCGCGGAACACGTCGAGCAGCTGCTCGCGTGCCTCGCGGTCGAAGCGGGGGTTGTCCGGAATCTGGTCGAGCACGACGACGAAGCCCGGCTGCGCCCCGGCCTTGTGCACGAGGTCGGTCATGCAGTCGTACAGCGCGTCGAGGTTCTTGCCGAAGTGCGCGGGGAACAGGAACGACTGCGCGATGTTCTCGAGCACGTCCTGCTTGGACTGCGCGTCGCCGAGGTTGGCGTACAGGAAATGCTGGCCCGCGGTCTGCGCGGCCTGCATCAGATCATCGATGCGGTAGGCGCGTATCGCCTGCACGATGTTCGGACGGACGGTCTGCAAGAGCATGGTCACGATCCTCCAGGATCACGAAAACGAAACCGGCTCACGGGGCCTCCACGATGCGCGCGAAGCTCGCATAGTGGTCGGCGGTGTAGTAACAGGCCTGCGGCGCGGTCGGCACCGCTCCGCCACAGACGATGCGCCGCGCGCCGCGGTTGGACGCCCCCGGCGTCCTGACCGTGTACTCGCGGTACCAGCCGCGCGGCTGCGACGGCAGCAGTCGCTCGCGGTTGAAGAACACGGTGCCGTCCTTGCCGTACGGAAACGGCCCGCCGCTCAGGATGCGCTGGTGCGTCTCGCGCGCCTGCGGCGGCAGCGCCGCGAGCGTCACGGTCGGCAGCGTGTCGGTCGGCGCGCGGGCAGCCGCCGGCGCGGGGGCCGCGAGCGACGTCACCAGGGCCGCGCCGGCGAGCAGTGCCGCTGCCCGCCGCCGCGCTACCCCGCTGCGAGCAGCCTGCGCCGTGTGAGCGTTCACCAACTCGCGGCGAGCGGGCGAAGGCAGCAGCAGACCGGACTCAGACACGGGGTAACCCTGACTGGAAAACCCGTCATGGTACTGAAACGGGGCCAAAACCTCAAGCCGGGTGCCCCGAAAAGGGGCGCTGGGGGCCGTAAATAAGTGTGAACTCACATCGTCGCGCGGCCTTCTTGCCACGGCGTGTGGCGGCCCGTCACCGGTGCGGCGGCATGTCGGCGAGTCGCGCGGCGACGGCGTCGCCGACGTGCTGCATGAAGGCGCGTACACGCGCTGTCTGGCGCAGATCCGGGTGGGTGAGCATCCACACCGGCACCGACAGTTCGGGGATCGGGTCGGACACCGGCAGCAACTCGGGATGTCGGGCCGCCATGAACGTCGGCAGCACGCCGATGCCGACGCCGGTGCGCAGCATCGCCGCCATCGCGTTGAAGATGTCGACGCGCACGCGCACCCGCGCCTGCGCCAGTTGCTGGCGCATCCAGCGGTCGTAGACGCGCGCGTGGGCATCGCGCTCGAACGCGACCCACGGCACCTCGCGCACCAGGGTGTCGAGCGCCTGCACCGTCTGCGGCAGGTCGGCGGCACCGCGCAGCGCGTAGGCGCGGCAGTGCGTCATGCCCAGTTGCCGCCCGACGAGGTGCTCGGCGACGTGGGTCGACATGCGCAGCGCGACGTCGGCCTCGAGCCGCGCCCAGGTCTGCGCCTGGTCGGCGTGGCGGCGCGACAGGTCGACGAGGAAGGCGTTCTCGACGACCTCGACCTCGATGCCCGGGTACTCGCGCGCGAACGCGGCCAGCGGGTGCGGCAGCAGGTGTTCCATGATCACGAAGGCTGTCGTGACGCGCAGCACGCCGGTCAGCTCGCGGTCGCGGCCGAGCACCTGGCGCTCGATCTCGTCGGCCTGGTCGGCCATGCGCCGCGCCTGTTCGATCACGAGTCGGCCGGCGTCGGTCGGCACGTAGCCCCGCCGCGAGCGGTCGAACAAACGTGCGCCCAGGCGCGCCTCGAGCGCGTCGAGGCGGCGCAGCACCGTCGTCGCGTTGACGCCGAGCTGCCGCGCGGCCGCGCCGAGCGAGCCCAGGTGCCCCACCGCCAGTGCGTAGCGCAAGTCGCCCCAATCCAGTTCGGCCATGCCCGTCTCCGCTTGAGGCTGCAATTTTGCAGTTCGGTTGTGCGCCGCCAGGGGTTGCGTGCACATACGCGGCGGCCCTACAGTTTTTGCGTAGGCAGTAACCCTGAGACTGCCCAAGGAGTCGCGATGGGCACCCTGGTTCAACCGGCGACCGCGTCGTCGCCCTTCGGATCGTCGCTCGAAGCCCCTGCGCTGCGTCTGCTGGAACGCCGGCCGAGCGCGCGCGGGGCGGCCGAGGCCGCGCCCCCGCTGCCGGCCGCGCGTGCCGACTGGCTGAGCCGACTGGCCGCCTGGGCCGAGGCCCAGCCGCCGCACCGGCACTTGGGCAGCTGGACGCAGCTGCGCTGAGCCGCGACCGGCCCGGGCGGCCGCGGGGCGCGGCTGCCTAGAATCGGCCGATGTCGCGCCCGCCCGCCGCCCCGCCTCCCGGTTCCGCGGCGGGGCGCGGCGCGCCGATGAGCGCGTCGCAGCGCCTCGCGCTGGCGCACCGCCTCCTTGTCGTCGCCCTGCTCGGCTTCGCGTCCGGCCTGCCGCTGGCGCTGACCGGCCAGGCGCTGCAGGCCTGGATGACCGTCGACGGGCTCGACGTGGCGACGATCGGGTTCCTCAGCTTGGTCGGGCTGCCCTACACGTTCAAGTTCCTGTGGGCGCCGCTGATGGACCGCTTCGACCTGCCCTGGCTCGGCCGGCGGCGCGGCTGGCTGGTGGCCACGCAGCTCGCGCTGGCCGGCGTGCTGTGGGCGCTGTCGCACACCTCACCCGCGGGCGCGCTGCAGGTCTTCGCGCTGCTCGCGGTCGCGCTGGCGTTCGCGTCGGCGTCGCAGGACGTCGTCATCGACGCCTACCGCACCGACCTGCTGCCGGCGGCCGAGCGCGGGCTGGGCTCGTCGCTCAACGTGCTCGGCTACCGGCTGGCGATGATCGTCTCGGGCGGCGTCGCCTTCATCTGGACCGACCCGGCCGGCGCGACGGCCGGCGGCGCGTGGACCTGGCCCGAGGTCTACCGCCTGATGGCGCTGCTGATGGTCGCCGCCGCGGTGCTGTCGGCCACCGTGCTGCCCAAGGTGCCGCGTCCCGACGTGGTGCCGACGCTGGCCCGGCACGACCTCACCGGCTTCCTCGCCGTCGTCGCCGCGGTGGCCGCGGGCTACCTGCTGACGCAGCAGGCCTTCGTGCCGCTGGCCGGCGTGCTGCTCGGCCCCTGGCTCGAGGCGAGCACGCTCGCGGAGCCGCTGCGCCGCCGCTGGACCGACCTGCTCGCGCTGCTGATGGGGCTGGCCGTGACGCTGCCGCTGGCGGCGTGGGCGGCACGGCGCGCGCGCTTCCACACGCTGCTCGACGGCCTGCACAACTACTTCAGCCAGGCGGGTGCCTGGGGCTTCCTCGCCTTCATCGTGCTCTACAAGCTCGGCGATGCCTTCGCCGGCGCGCTGATGACGCCGTTCCTGCTCAAGGCGATGGCGTACAGCTCGGCCGAGGTCGGCGTCGTCAACAAGGTCATCGGGCTGTGGCTGACGATCGGCGGCGCGCTGGTCGGCGGCGCGCTGATGATCAAGCTCGGCCTGTGGCGCTCGCTGATGCTGTTCGGGCTGTTCCAGATGGCGAGCAACCTCGGCTTCTGGTGGCTGGCCGTCAACGGCCGCGGCGTGCTTCCCGGGCTCGAGCTGCCGGCGTTCGACTGGGGCTTCGTCTCGCTCGCGCAGCCCACGCAGGTCGATGGCGGGCTGCTGATGGTCATCGCGTTCGAGAACCTCTCGGGCGGCATGGGCACCGCGGCCTTCGTCGCGTTCCTGATGAGCCTGTGCAACCAGCGCTTCACCGCCACGCAGTTCGCGCTGCTCAGCGCGTTCGCGTCGGTGGGGCGCGTGTGGGTCGGCCCGCTGGCCGGCGTGCTCGCCGAGAGCATCGGCTGGCCGACGTTCTTCGTCGTCAGCACGGTGGCCGCGCTCCCGGCGCTGGTGCTGCTGTGGGTGCTGCGCGCGCCGGTGCGCGCGCTCGAGGTCGACCCGGCGACGGCAGGCGCCAGCGACGACTGAGGCCACCGCTTCCGGCACCCGCTCCCTAGAATCGGCTCCGCGCGCCGTGGCGGAACCCCCCGCCGCCCGCCGGGGTCCGACGCCGCATGGAACGCCACGCCTTCCGCACCGACGCCGACTTGACGCCCGCCCCGATGGGCATCGGGGCGCACGGTGCCGGCTGCCGCTGCGCGCTGCACGGGCGGCGCGCGTTCACCGCCGGGCTCGCCGGCGCGGCGCTGCTGCCGCTGCCGGTCCTCGCCGAGGGCGTGCGCGACGATGTCGGGCGCACGTCGCGCTTCGCGCAGCTGGTGCCGGCGCAGGACGTCGAGCGTGCCGCCGCGGCGCAGTACCAGCAGATGACGCGCGAGGCGTCACAGCAGCGCGCGCTCGCGCCGGCGACGCACCCGCAGGTGGTGCGGCTGCGCGCGATCGCGCAGCGCATGATCCCGCACTGCGCGCCGTGGAACCCGCGAGCGAAGGACTGGCAGTGGGAAGTCAACCTGCTGGGCAGCGGGCAAGTCAACGCGTTCTGCATGCCCGGCGGCAAGATCGCCTTCTACTGGGGCATCCTTCACAAGCTGCAGCTCAACGACGACGAGGTCGCCGCCATCATGGGCCATGAGATGGCGCACGCGCTGCGCGAGCACGCGCGTGAGCGCATGGGCAAGACGGCCGCCACGCGCGTCGGCGCCAACATCGTCTCGTCGCTGCTCGGCTTCGGCGCGGTCGGCGACACCGTGCTCGGCATGGGTGCGCAGCTGCTGACGCTCAAGTTCAGCCGCGACGACGAGAGCGAGGCCGACATCGTCGGCATGGAGCTCGCCGCGCGCTCGGGCTACGATCCGGCCGCCGGCGTGACGCTGTGGGAGAAGATGCTCGCCGCCAACCGCAACGCGCCGCCCGAGTTCATGTCGACGCACCCGGCCGGCGAGACGCGCATCCGCGACATCGAGGCCAAGCTGCCGAAGGTGCAGTCGCTGCATCAGCGCGCCGACAAGCCCACGCAGCGCTTCGCCCCGCCGCCGAAGGCCTGAGCCCGCGGCTCCGCGCCCGCCTGCGCGGGCGTGGACGGGCGAAGGGGCCCGAGCTCTGCGAGGGCGCGGCCTGCAAGGCCTGAGCCCGCGGCTCCGCGCCCGCCTGCGCGGGCGTGGACGGGCGAAGGGGCCCGAGCTCTGCGAGGGCGCGGCCTGCAAGGCCTGAGCCCGCGGTTCCGCGCCCGCCTGCGCGGGCTCAGGTGCCGCCCACGTAGGGGTTGTGGCGCCGTTCGTGCCCGAAGGTGCTCTCCGGCCCGTGGCCGGGGATGAACACGGTGTCGTCGCCCATCGGCCACAGGCGCTCGACGATGCTCGCGATCAGCTGCCCGTGGTCGCCGCCGGGGAAGTCGGTGCGGCCGATGCTGCCGGCGAACAGCACGTCGCCGACGAAGCAGCGCCGCGCCGCCGCGCTGTGGAACACGACATGCCCCGGGGTGTGGCCGGGGCAGTGGCGCACCGCGAGTGTCTCGTCGCCGACCTGCACCGTGTCTCCGTTGGCGAGCCAGCGCGTCGGCGTGAACGGCTCGGCCGGCGGGAAGCCGAACATGCGGCTCTGCTGGGCCAGCGCGTCGATCCAGAACTGGTCGCCGGGGTGCGGGCCGATCACCGGCAGGGCGTCCTCGCGGGCCAGCGTGCCGGTCGCGCCGGCATGGTCGATGTGCGCGTGCGTGAGCCAAATCGCCCTGGGGCGCACGCCGAGTCCGGCCACGGCGGCGCGCAGCCGCGGCAGGTCACCGCCCGGGTCGACGATGGCGGCGTCCAGCGTGCGGTCGCACCAGACGATCGAGCAGTTCTGGGCGAACGGCGTGACGGGGACGGTACGGTAGCGCAGCATCGCGCGAGCCTACCGCAGCGCGCGGCAGCTGCTGCTGCCTCAGGGCGCCGAGGCGGGCACGATCGGCGCTGCCGGCTCGGGCGCCAGCAGGCTGCCGTCGCGCAGCCCGCGCAGCGTGCCCAGCAGCAGCCCGACGATCACGAGCGAGGTCAGCGCCAGCATCACGATGCCGCCCAGCGCCATCGCGCTGCCGGGGGCGGCCAGGCGCAGCGTCAGCGCCGTGAATGCCGCCAGCGGGAACGACAGCGCCCAGTGCGGCAGCGCGAACGGCAGCGCCTTCAGCCGGCGCACCTGCGTCGCGACCCACAGCAGCGTGAACAGCGCCATGCCCCACAGCACCCACGCCACCACCGGCGGGGCGCCGAGCTGCAGCAGCGCGAGCGCCGACACCGCCGGCGGCGCGATCAGGATGAACACCGTCGGCAGCAGTCGCTCGGGGAGCACGCCCTGGATCGCGATGCGCACCAGCACCATCGTCAGCACGACGGGCCAGAAAAGCAGCCCGATGCCGAACTGCGCCGCCGCCCACTCGACGTGACCGAGCGGCACCCCGGCCAGCGGCGGCAGCACGTTGCCGACGACAGGGATGAACAGCGCCGGCGTCACGCCGGCCCACGCGAGCCCGGGCGGCAGACCTTCCTTCAGGTTCGCGTTCTGGTTGCCGCGCCACCAGCGCCCGAGCACCCACACGGTGACGGCCAGCTGGCTCAGGCTGCCGGTCCACCACAGCGCGTCGGCCCACCACGACGGGCCCAGCAGCGCGACGGCGACGGTGGCCAGCAGCAGGATCGCGATCGGCAGCGTCGCGACGAAGGTGTGGCGCACCGGGTGCAACCGGTCCTCGCGCCACGCGTCGGCGTGGTAGAGGCCGCGCAGCACGGTGGCCACCGCGAGCACGGCGAACACGGCGGCGGCCAGCGCCCCCGCGACGAGGGCCACGCCGCCGGCCATCGGCCCCATCAGCGGCTCGGCGCGGTGCCACGCCAGCGCGAGGCCCGTGAGGCCCATCACGATGGCGTACCAGCCGGGATAGAAGAACCTGAGCTGGGGCAGCGTCGCCGTCGCGGCCGCGGCCGCCTGCCCCGTGCCGGGCGAAGTCGAAGCACTCACGCCGGGATGCTCCTCAACGCGCGGCGTTGCCGCTCGCCATCGCGCCCAGCGGCCACACGAAGGCGGCGGCGATCGCGCCGAAGCCGGCAGCCAACGCGAGCAGGTTGGCCCAGTCGACCCAGTAGCGCATCTCGGCGAGCGACGACTGCGTCGCGCCGGGCAGCCACAGCACGGTGGCCAGCGCCACCAGCAGCCCGGCGGCGAGCGCGAACTTGACGCCGCCGCCCCAGTTCGCGCCGCGGCGGCGCAGCGCGGTGGCCATCAGCACGAGCCACAGCACCGCCGCGCCGAGCAGCAGCGGCCACAGGTCGAGGGCGATCTCCCACACGATGTTCATCACCAGCCAGATCTCGTACATGGCGCTCTCCTGCAACGGTCAGACGCGGCCCTTGAGCACCGCGAGGTACGCGGGCTTGAGCATGCGGTACTTCATCAGCCAGGCCATCCAGCTCTCCTGCAGCGGCTCGATCATCGGCAGCGACGGCGTCAGCTTGCCGTCGTAGTCGAACTCGATGAGCATCGCCGAGCCCTCGCGCACGATCAGCGGGCATGAGGTGTAGCCGTCGAACCTGAGGTCGGGCTCGCGCCCGGCGACGACCTCGACCAGGTTGTGCGCGACGATCGGCGCGCTCTTCTTGACCGTCGCGGCGGTCTTGCCGCGCGGCGTGCCGTTGATGTCGCCGATGCCGAACACGTTGGGGTATCGCTTGTGGCGCAGCGTGTCCCTGTCGACCTCGAGCCAGCCGCCCGGCGCCATCGGCCCGTCCTGCGCGGCCAGCGCGCTCTTCTTCACGACGTCGGGCGCGCGCATCGGCGGCACGACGTGGAGGAAGTCGTAACCGACGTCCTGGCGCTCGCCCTCGGGGCTGGCGAAGGTCGCGCGGCGCGCGCCGATGTCCACCGCCACGAGCTTGCTCAGGTGGTGGCGCTCGATGTCCATCTCGTCCCAGTACGCCAGCACCTTGTCGTTGACGACCTTGACGCCGAACACGGTGTCGGGCGGCAGCCCGGTGTGGAACAGGATCTTCGACGCGGCGAGCGTGCCGGCCTGGCGCAGGCGGTCGGCGACCATGAACGTCATCTTCAGCGGTGCGCCGGCGCACTTCAGCGGTCCGGCCGGCAGCGTCATCAGCGCCGTGCCGCCGCGCTTGCGGAACGCGTCGAGCGCGCCCCACGTCGACTGCGCAGCCTGCGGGCTCGCGTAGACGCTGGCCAGTCCGTTCTGGCCGATGGCGGCCACGTCCATGCCCTCGATCTGCGCGTAGTCGAGGTGCAGCCCGGTGGCGACGACGAGGAAGTCGTAGCCGATGCGCTTGCCGCTCGTCGTGACGATGGCGTTGGCCGCGGGGTCGAACTCGGCCACCATCTCCTGAACCCACTCGACGCCGGCGGGCATGAAGCTCGCGTTCGCGTCGCGCACCTTGCTCACCGGCCACACGCCCGTGGCCACCAGCGTGTAGCCGGGCTGGTAGTGGTGCTCCTTCTTCGCGTCGACGACGGTGATCTTCGCGCCGTCGAGCATGCGGCTCAGCCGGTGGGCGACCGCCAGCCCGCCGAGGCCGCTGCCGGCGACCACGATGTGGGCCTTCGTCCTGATTGCGGCGGCACGGGCGGCATCGACCGGCGCGAGCGCGGCACCGCCGGCCGCGAGGCCGGCCGCGCCGACGCCTTGCAGCCAGCGCCGCCGCGAGGGATCGGCGGCGTCGCAAATCGAGTCGAACCGGATGCACGTCATGATCGTCTCCTTCCTGAATCTCCGCGGGCCGCACCGAGGCACGTCGAGGCGAGCCTGACCCAACCGGCCGGCGCGAGCCTTGACTCGGGTCAAGCCAACCCCGCGCCGATCCCGCCATGCAGCGTGCTCGATACCTCCCTACGTATGCTAGCGGCCGCCGACCTGTCGGGTTTGACTCAGATCAATGCCGCAGTGGCTTTCGCGCGACCGCGCATAGGTGCATGATTGAGTGCGCATATTTGCCGACGCCCCCCATTCCAGCCCAGGACCCGACCATGCATGGCTTGCGACAGATCGACCCCTCGACAGCGCTGGACCACCTGCGCGCCGGCGCCCTGCTGATCGACGTGCGCGAACACGGCGAAGTGCAGCGGCTCGCGTTCGATGCGCCCAACGTCGTGCAGATGCCGCTGTCGCAGTTCGCGCAGCGCCACCACGAACTGCCGCGCGACCGCGAGCTGATCATCGCCTGCGCCAGCGGTGCGCGCAGCTTCCAGGCGATGCAGTTCCTCGTCCACCACGGCCACGCCCACGTGAGCAACCTGCAGGGCGGCATCGGCCTGTGGCGGGTGCAAGGGCTGCCGGTGGCCAGCACCTGAGCCCCGGACGCCCCGGGCACCGCGGCGCCGTCGGTGCGCCGCCGCGGCACTGTCACGCGGCTGCCACGCACGCCGCCCACACTGCGCCCGATGGAGACCCCGACGCCGGACGCCGCGGCGTGGCGCGCGCTGGCGCAGCGGCTGAGTGCGCTGCGCGCCGACCTGCAGGCCGACGAACGCAGGCTGGCCGTGCGGCTCGAGCGCGTCGATGCGCGCCACCGCGACAGTGCGCGCAACCTGGTGCACTACCTCGCCTTGCGCCGCCACGACCTGCGCGGCCTTCAGGACGCTCTCGCCCGCCAGGGCCTGTCGTCGCTCGGCCGCGCCGAGGCCGACGTGCTGCCGGCGCTCGAGCGCGTGCTCGGCGTGCTGCATCGCCTGCTCGGCGACCCGGTGGTGCCGGCCGCCGCGCGCCAGCCCCCCGACGACGCGGCCAGCGGCCGCCAGCGTCTGGCCGCCCACGCCGCCGTGCTGTTCGGCCCCGCGCCCGCAGCCCGCGCCGTGCGCATCATGGTCACGCTGCCCGACGAGGCGGC
>JBBION010000067.1:0-11489 GCA_037443345.1 Rubrivivax sp.
CCAGCGGAGCAGCTCTTCCACCTTACGCCGTGTTCAGATTTGCGTGGCCGGCTCTATGAGCTCTGGCCGGAACGCGTTGACGCGACAGGCCAAGGCCTGGCGCGTCAACGCGTCGCGCCAGCGCGGCGACCCAAGAGGGCCCGAGTTTCGTCGGCGAGCGACGCGGTGAAGCCGTGCCAGCGCATGGCCGCGTGCCGGTGCTATGGTCTGCGCCGCCGGCCGGCGTGCCGGCCCCTTCACCAAGGAGCCATGCCATGCTGGTGTTCGTGATCGACCCCGCCACGCAGCGCATCGACGCGGTCGACATCGACGACGACCTCGCCGGCGTGCGCCGGCTGATCGGCTACGACAGCGTCGACGCCGACGAGATCGACGCGAACGGCGACCGCCTGTACTTCGACGAGTCGTGCTTCATCCGCCAGGTGCCGGGTGCCGGGCGCTTCAAGCTCGACAGCCTCGCCCCGGTGGCCGGGCGCGGCGTCGTCGTCGGCAGCGACGCAGCCACCGGCGCGCTGCGCGCGCCGCAGGTGACGCTGGAGGCGCTCGCGCAGCGGGTGCGCTTCCTGTGACAGCCGCCGCCGGCGGCGGCTACGTGCTGCCGCAGTACGCGTACGTCGCGCCGCCCGAGATCACGCGCGGGCCGCAGCCTCGCTACCCGCTGGTCATCGTCGGCGGCGGGCTCGCGGGGCTCACTCTGGCGGCCGACCTCGCGTCGCGCGGCGTGCGCTGCACGCTGCTCGACGAGGACCACACCGTGGGCGTGCGCGGCGCCTCGAGCCGCGGCATCGTCTACGTGCAGCGCACGCTCGAGGTGATGGCCCGGCTGGGCGTCTACGAGCGCATCGCGGCCAAGGGCGTCACGTGGTCGCGCGGCGAGGTGCTGGCCGGCGACGAGGTGCTCTACGCGTTCGACTACCAGCCGCACAGCGTCAGCGCGCAGCCGCCCTTCGTCAACCTGCAGCAGTTCTACCTCGAGGCCTTCCTCGTCGAGCGCATCGGCGAGCTGGGGCTCACCGACCTGCGCTGGGACAGCCGCGTCACCGGCGTCGAGGCCCACGCCGATCACGCGAGGCTGCACGTGACCACGCCCGACGGGCCGTATGCGCTCGAAGCCGACTGGGTCGTCGACGCCGAGGGCGTGCACAGCCTGATCCGCCAGCAGCTGGGGCTGAAGGAACACACCGAGCGCGGCGACGACCGCTGGTGCATCACCGACGTGCGCTTCGGCCACGGCACGACCAACGTGCGCCGCACCTGGGTCGAGGCGCCGTTCAACGAAGGACGCGCCGTGTGGCAGCACCTGATGGCCGACGACGTGTGGCGGCTGGACTTCCAGATGGCGCCCGACAGCGACCCCGAGGTCGTCAGCCGCCCCGACGTCGCGCGCGAGCGCGTGCAGCGCATGCTCGGCCCCGACGTGCCGTTCGAGCTGGTGTGGGTGGGCCCGTACTCGTACCGCACGATGCTGATGGAGCGCTTCCGCCACGGGCGGCTGCTGTTCGTCGGCGACGCCGCTCACGCCAAGAGCCCGTTCGGCGCGCGCGGCGGCAACTCGGGCATCCACGACGCCGACAACCTCGGCTGGAAGCTCGCGCTGCTGCTCGCCGGCCGCGCCGACGAGCGCATCCTCGACACCTACGACGTCGAGCGCCACCGCGCCGCCGAGGAGAACATCCGCATCACGAGCCGCTCGGGGCGCTTCCTGCGCCCGAGGAGCGAGATGGAGGTTTTGCTGCGCCGCTGCGTGCTCGACCTCGCGCACGAGCACCGCTTCGCGCGGCCGATGCTCAACACCGGGCGGCTGTGCGCGCCGCACCACTACGGCGGGCTGCCCACCGTCGGCCCCGGCCCGCACGACGGCAAGAGCATCCCCAACGTGCGGCTCGAGCGAAGCGGCCGGCCGACGACGCTCGTGGACCTGCTGCGCGAGGCCAACGCGTGCTGCGTGGCCTTCGCGTTCTCGGCCGCGCAGCCCGACACCGGCGGCCTGCCGCTGGTCGTGCAGCGCGTCGGCCACGACGTCGTCGACGTGCACGGGCACCTGGCGGCGCAGACGGGCGCGCCGCCCGGCGGCATCGCGCTGATCCGCCCCGACGGCCACCTGGCCGCGGCGCTGCCCGACGCCGACGCCGCAGCGCTGCAGGCGGCGACGCGGCGCGCCCTGGGACAGTGACGCGGCGAGGGAATCGACGCACGCATCCCGGCACCCGGTGCCGGCCGGCACGCAGCGTCGGCTGCGCAGACGGGTCCCGGCCCAGGCTGGCAGATGGGCGCGTCCGGGCACACCGTCGGGGGGCATCCGCCCCCCTGCGATCGGCGCGCAGCGGTGTCCCGCCTGCGCAAGGACTTCCCGTGCTACAGCTTCGGCACCGCGCCCGAGGACTGGCGGGCCTTGCGCGCCTGGGCCTGCAGATCGGCGATCTGCTTCTCGGCGGCCTGCATGGCGGGAATGGCGTAGCCCGGATCGGTCATCACGAACTTCATTTCGCGCACCAGCGGGTTGCGGGGGGCCATGGTGACGAGGTTGACGACGAGGGCCGCGCTGCAGTTCGACGCATCGGCCGGGGCCAGCTTGCGCTGCTGCCAGGCCCTGTAGTGGCCGAGCCCGGATGGCGAGTTGTCCACGGGCGGAGCCTCCCGCGCGTCCTGCGACGTGCCCGCCGTGTTGCCGCACACCGTCTTTCCGCCCTCGACCCAGCGCGAGATGCTGCCCATGCCCGTGTGCGACTCCATCACGGCGGACGGCCGGCCGTACTTCTGCGTCACCGAGGCCACGGCGCGTTCGAGCGGCACGGGATCGTTGTGCATGGTCAAGGTTCGGATGACGCGGATGACACGCTGCTCCATCGGTGGCGCCGAGAACATCACTTCCAGCGTTTCGGAGCTGCTGGGGGCGGTGTCCTGGCGGGCGATGATCGATCCGAGGAAGCCAGGCAACTGCTGGCTCCTGACGCCGTCGCTGTAGGAGAACTGCCGCGTGTATTCCGTGACCTCGGCCTTCGGCGCATGCGCGAGCAGCGCGGTGCGCGCCTGTGCCGGCGTCATGCCCAGGCGCAGGCCGACGATGTCCCAGTCGGGTGCGGCAAACGATGGACCGGTGCCGGCCAGCAGCGCGGACACGGCGAGGATCGACGAACAGCGACGAACGAGGCCTTCTTGCATGTCAGTGACTCCCGGGGATGACCAGACTGAACACGAGCGAAACCCCGACCCATCGCATCGCGCTCCCGCGGCGTCAGCCGGGTGATTCCCGCAGGTCGTTCAGGCGCCAGGCGGCCGGCATCGTCGACTGCGCGCAGTGGCGGGCGCTGTACTCCCACCCGTGCTCGTTCCTGGACGTGAAGCGCACGTGGCCCGACAAGGTGTAGATCACGACGCCGTCTCGCGGCGGGCCCTCGTCCTGGAAGTCCTTGCAGGCCTGCGTCACGCGGTAGGTGCGCGGCGCGATCCGTTCGACCTGCCTGAACTCGCAGAAGTCGCGCGAGCCCCCGATGCCGCCGCGTCGCAGCAGCGACACGGTCGCGTTGGAGGCCTCGCTGCACGGCGTGTCGCTGGCGACGTAGTAGCCCAGCCTGAGCGGCAGCCTGGCCACCGCAGCCGCCGAGCTTCGCGCCTGGACGGCCGCCTTCGTGGCGGGCGCCGCCATCCCGGTCGCGGCAGGCCCCGAAGAAGAGTCGGCGGCGTCCACGCCACAAGCAGCCAGCCCCGTCATCAGCAGCGACAGCGCGATGGGTCTCGTCGTCCTCACCGAACCCCTCGCAACGCAGTGACGTGAACGGGACGCCCCGGGCCTGTACATGCGACCCATGTTAGGGTCGTGCCGTCGGGCTGTAGTCCCCCATACAGGGTAGAGGCAGGGCAGGACCGTGTCGTCGAGGGAGATTCGGGAGCGCGATGTGTGCGCGCTCGTCGGCGAGCTTTACGACGCGGCGCTGGACGATGCGCTGTGGCGCCGCATGGCCGGGCGCATCGCCGACGTGATGGGCTCGACGAGCGCCGTCGTCAAGCTGCACGCCGGCGATGGCTCGGTGAGCTTGCTGGATTGCACCGACAACCTGATCGTGCCCGACCGCGACCAGGCATGGGCGGATCATTGGCACCGCCACGACATGTGGGTGGAACGCTCGGTCGCCTTCGGCCTGTCGCGCATCGTGACCAGCGAGGATCTGGTCACGCGTGCCGAAGAGGCACGCAGCGGCTTCTACCAGGAGTGGTTGCGCCACCTCGGCATTCATCACATGCTGGGCGCCGTGTTTCCAGCCGCAGAGGGCTCGATCGGTGTGATCGGCATCCATCGTCCGCGGGGCGCCGGCGCCTACACGCCGGCGGAACGTCGGCAGGCCTCGCTGATACTGCCGCACCTGCAGCGCGCCCTGCGCCTGGGCCAGCGCGTGTCGGTGTGCAGCCGTCACGGGACGGCTGCGCTGGAAGCCCTCGACCGGCTCGACACCGGCGTGCTCGTCGTCGATGCCGCCTGTCGCATCGTCCACGCCAGCACCACGGCGCAGTCGCTGCTGCGCGACAACGCGGAACTCACGGTGGCGGGCGGGCGCCTCGGGTTGCGTTCCCCCGCACTTCGAGACCGGCTGCGGTCGCTCGTCGTCGGCGCGACGGGCGTGGCCAGCGGCAGGATGGCCCAGGCGACGCACACGTTGTCCGTGCCGCGCACGCGCCGGATGCCGCTGGCACTCGAGGTGGCACCGTTGCGCGCATCGGCGCACTCCCTGGGCGAGCAGCAGCCTTCCTGCCTGATCTTCATCCGCGACCCGCAGGCGCCGCTGCCCGTGGCGCGCCTGCGCGAGCTGTTCGGCCTGACGCAGACCGAAGGTCTCGTCGCCGCGGCTCTCGCGCAAGGACACGCGCCCGAGGACATCGCCGCCGGCCTGGACGTCGGCATCGCCACGGTGCGCTCGCATCTGAAGCGAATCCTCGCGAAGACCGCCACCCACCGACAGGCGGAGGCGGTGGCCTTGATGGCCCGCAGTGTCGCGACGCGCCCCACCGGGGACTGAGGGTCGGGTCCAAGCGTCGACTTGTTCGGCCCGAGGCGGCGTCCGACCCGAACCGCGGGCTGCTCCGATACGGGCGACCGCGAACAGCCCTTGGGGACAGCGAGAATCGCGCCATGATGAACATCCCGATCCCCGATTGCAGCCCCGCCGAATGGCAGGCGCGCCAGCAGCTCGCCGCGTGCTACCGCGTGTTCGACCTGCTCGGCTGGACCGAGCTGATCTTCAACCACATCTCGCTGCGCGTGCCCGGCGAGCCGCGGCACTTCCTGATCAACCCGTTCGGGCTGCACTACCGCGAGGTGCGCGCGTCGAACCTGGTCAAGGTCGACGTCGACGGCACCGTGCTGTCGAAGACCGACTGGCCGCTCAACCCCGCCGGCGTCACGCCGCACGCGACGATCCACCGCGCCGTCGACGCCGCGCACTGCGTGATGCACACGCACACCACGGCCGGCATGGCGGTGGCCTCGTCGCAGGCGGGCCTGCAGATCACCAACTTCTACGCCGCGCAGCTCGGCGGGCGCATCGCGTACCACGACTTCGAGGGCATCACGGTGCACGCCGACGAGGGCCCGCGCCTGCTCGCCAGCCTGGGCGACCCACCGAAGCCGGCGCTGATCCTGCGCAATCATGGCCTGCTCGCGTGGGGCGAGACGCTGCCCAAGGCGTTCTACACGCTGTGGCTGATGCAGCGCGCGTGCGAGATCCAGCTCGCCGGGGCGGCCCTCGGGCCCGCGATCGCGATCCCCGACGAGATCCAGCGCCGCTGCGCGATCGATGCGCACGCGCACTACGGCCGCGACGCGATGGGGCAGGACGTGTTCGACGCCCTCGTGCGGCTGGTCGACCAGCGCGACCGGCTGTGGCGGCTCTGAGCGCCCCCAGGGCCTGGCCAGGCCCGGCCCGCCCCCCGTGGGGGTCAAGGAAACTTGGGGCGGCCCGGCGTTTCCTTGAGAGTCAGGCGCCGTAGACGTTGGCCAGCGTGCCGATGCCGTCGACGACGACCTCGACCGTCGTGCCCGGCTTCATCGGCAGCACGCCCAGCGACGTGCCGCACAGGATCACGTCGCCCGGCTCGAGCGTCATGTCGTGCGAGATGCGCGACACCAGCTCGAGCGGCGCGAAGAACATGTCGGCCAGCGGGTAGTGCTGCCGCTCGCGAGCGCCGACCAGCGTGCGCAGCGTCGCGCCGGCAGGGTCGAAGTCGGTCTCGATCACGGGCCCCAGCGGGCAGAAGCCGTCGAAGCTCTTCGCGCGCGTCCACTGCGCGAACGCCGCGTCGCGGTTCAGCAGCTCGAGCGCGGTCACGTCGTTGGCGCAGGTGTAGCCGAACACGTGCGCGGCGGCGTCGGCCACGCTCACGGCACGCGCGGTGCGCCCGATCACGATCGCGAGCTCGCCCTCGTAGGCCACGCGGCCGTCGTACGACGCCGGCACCGGGATCGGTGCGCCGTGCGCCGTGACGCTGCCGGGCGACTTCAGGAAGTACAGCGGCTCGGCCGGTGCGGCCCAGCCGTTCTTCTCGGCCGCGGCGCGGAAGTTGTTCCACAGCGCGACGACCTTGCCCGGCTGCACCGGCGCCAGCCACTGCACGTCGGCCAGCGGCACGCGCTCGCCGGTCGGCTGCGGCGCGTCGAACATCGAGCCGGCGTGCACCTGCACGGTGTCGCCGTCGAGCGTGCCGAAGCCGGGGGTGCCGCGGTGGGCGAAGCGCAGCCACTTCATCGTCGGGTCTCCTGCATCGTTGCCGTCGTCGGTTGGGGCGATTGTGCGCGCGCCGCACAATGCCGCATGCACGAGATGAGCCTGGCCGGCAGCATCGTCGAAATCGTCGAGCGCGCCGCCGAGCGCGAGCGCTTCCGGCGCGTCACGCGGCTGTCGCTCGAGGTCGGCACGCTCGCCGGCGTCGAGGTGGCCGCGCTGCGCTTCGCGCTCGAGGCGATCGCGCCGGGTACCTGCCTGCAGGACGCGACGATCGACATCGCCGAGCCGCCGGGCCGTGCGACGTGCATGGATTGCGGATACTCCACCCCGCTCGAGCACCGCGGCGACCTGTGCCGGCGCTGCGGCGGCGCCCGCCTGGTGCCCACCGCCGGCACCGAGCTGCGCGTGGTCGAGATGACGGTGGCCGACGACTGACCAGCAGGGAGACGCGACGATGTGCGTGGTGTGCGGATGCGGCGATCCGGCGGCGGCGCCGCCGGCGGGCGGGACGGTCGCCACGAGTGCCGACGTGCGCGTCGACCCGGCGAGCGGCGACCTGCACTACGGCGCCGGCCCCGCGCGGGTGTCGGTGCCGGGCCTGAGCGCCGAGCGCGCGATCCGGCTCGAGGCCGACGTGCTGGGCGCCAACGACCGCCTCGCGGCGGCCAACCGCCGGCACTTCGAGGCACACGGCGTCACGGCGCTGAACCTGGTCTCCAGCCCCGGTGCGGGCAAGACGACGCTGCTGGTGGCCACGATCGAGGCGCTGCGCAACCGCCATCCCGACTGGGCGCTGGGGGTGATCGAGGGCGACCAGCAGACCTCGCTCGACGCCGAGCGCATCCGCGCCACCGGCGCACCGGCGATCCAGGTCAACACCGGCAAGGGCTGCCACCTCGACGCGCGCATGGTCGCCGACGCGTTCGCGCGGCTGCCGTGGCACGGCCATGCGCACGGTCATGATCACGACCACGACCACCACCACGACCACGGTCACGGTCACGAGCACGCGCACGGTCACGACCAGCCGCACGCGCCGGCGCTGCTGCTGATCGAGAACGTCGGCAACCTCGTCTGCCCGGCCCTGTGGGACCTCGGCGAGAAGGCCAAGGTCTCGATCCTGTCGGTCACCGAGGGCGACGACAAGCCGCTGAAGTACCCCGACCTGTTCGCCGCGTCGACGCTGATGCTGCTCAACAAGGTCGACCTGCTGCCGCACGTGCGCTTCGACGTCGGGCGCTGCATCGCAGCGGCGCGCCGCGTCAACCCGGCGATCGAGGTGCTGCAGGTCTCGGCCACGCGCGGCGACGGGCTCGACGCGTGGCTGGCGTGGCTCGAGCGTGCGGTGCAGCCGGCGGCGTCGGTCGCGTCGCTGCCGCAGCGCGTCGCCGCGCTCGAGGCGAGGCTGCGTGCGGCCGGCCTCGAGCCCTGAGCCGTCGCGCCGCGCGCCGGCCTACTTGCGCCAGAACTGGCGCGTGAACAGCACCATGAACGACAGCAGCTCGACGCGGCCGACCAGCATCGCCAGCGTCAGCACCCACTTCTGGAAGTCGGTCAGCCCGGCGTAGTTGCCGGCCGGCCCGGTGGGCCCGAGCCCGGGGCCCATGCAGTGCAGCGACGCCACGACGGAGCCGACGGCCTCGTCGAACGGCATCTCGCTGAGCAGCAGCAGCATCACGAAGCCGATCAGCGTGACGCCGTAGACGAGCATGAAGCCAAGCACGGCGAAGATCACGTCGTTGCCCACCGGCGCGCCGCCGATCGTCACCGGGCGCACCGCTCGGGGGTGGATCAGCCGCGTGAGCTCGCGCCGCGTCTGCTTGACGAGCAGGATCACGCGGATCATCTTGATGCCGCAGCCGGTCGATCCGGCGCTGGTGGCCATGCCCGACAGCAGCAGCATCAGGATGGGCGGGAACACCGGCCACTGCAGGTAGTCCGTCGTCGCGTAGCCCGTCGTCGACGCGATCGAGACCACGTTGAACGCGGCGTAGCGCAACGCGGTGAGCCAGTCGTCGTAGGTGTGACGCCACACCAGCACCGCCGTGACGAGCAGCACGCTGCCGATCATCACCGCCATCGTCGCCTGTGCCTCGGGGTCGCGCAGCGCGACCCACACCGAGCGCTTGCGCACGGCGAGGAAGTAGACCGCGAAGTTGCAGCTGCACAGCAGCATGAAGACGACGGCGATCGCCTCCAGCAGCGCCGAGTCGAAGTAGGCGAAGCTCGCGTCGTGCGACGACAGGCCGCCGAGGCTGACGGTGGAGAACATGTGCTTCCACGCGTCCAGCGGCTCCATGCCGCCGGCCCAGTACGCCGTCACGCAGGCCAGCGACAGCACGGCGTACACCGTCCACAGGCCCTTGGCCGTCTCCGTGATGCGCGGCGTGAGCTTGGCGTCCTTCAGCGGGCCCGCGGCCTCGGCGCGGAACAGCTGGCTGCCGCCGACGCCGAGCATCGGCAGGATCGCCACCGCCAGGATCAGGATGCCCAGCCCGCCCAGCCACTGCAGGAAGGTGCGCCAGATGTTGATCGACGCCGGCAGGTCGTCCAGACCGGTGAGCACCGTCGCGCCGGTCGTCGTCAGCCCCGACACCGCCTCGAAGTAGGCGTCGGTCCAGCTGATCGGGCGCCCGACGCTCTCGAAATACGCCTGCAGCGGGATCGCGGCGAACACCGGCAGCACGGTCCACGCGAGCACGACGAGCAGCACGCCGTCGCGCGCCTGCAGCTCGCGGCGGAAGCGCTGGGACATCGCCCACAGCGCCGCGCCGACGACGATCGTCAGCGCCATCTCGGCGCCGAAGGCGAGGTGCGCGCCGTCGCCGACGGCCAGCGACACGCCCAGCGGCACGGCGAAGGTCAGGCCGAAGACGGCCAGGATGATCCCGAGCAGCCCCAGGACCGGCAGCAACGTCTCGATCAGAAGAATGTCGCCCCCACCTGGAACAGCTTCTCGATCTCGCGCACCATGCGCTTGCGCGGCATGAACACGATGACGTGGTCGTTGGCCTGGATCACCGTGTCGTGGTGCGGCATGATGACCTCGGGCTCGCGGTCGTCCTCGCCGTCGCCGCCGCGCACGATGGCGCCGATCTCGGCGCCGCGCGGCAGCGGAAGTTCCTCGATGCGCCGCCCGACGACGCGCGACGTGCGGCGGTCGCCGCGCGCCACCGCCTCGAGCGCCTCGCTCGCGCCGCGGCGCAGGCTGTGCACCGCCTCGACGTCGCCGCGGCGCACGAAGGCCAGCAGCTCGCCGATCACCGCCTGCGCCGGCGAGATCGCGATGTCGATCTGGGTGCCCTGCACGAGGTCGGCGTAGGCGCGGCGGTTGATCAGCGCCAGCACGCGCCGCGCGCCCAGCCGCTTGGCGAGCAGGCACGACATGATGTTGTCCTCGTCGTCGCTCGTGATCGCGATGAACAGGTCCATCTCGCGCACGTTCTCGCTCTCCATCAGGTCCTCGTCGGTCGAGTCGGCGTTGAGCACGAGCACGTCCGACGGCAGCTGGGTCGCGAGGTAGTCGCAGCGGCGGCGGTCGGTCTCGATGATCTTGACCTCGTGCTTGGCGTGGATCTCGCGCGCCAGCCGCAGCCCCACCTTGCCGCCGCCGGCGATCATCACGCGGCGCACGGGGCGGTCCATCTGGCGCAGCGCGCCGAGCACGCGGCGGATGTCCTTCGTCGCGGCGAGCACGAACACCTCGTCGTCGGGCTCGATGCGCGCGCTGCCCACCGCCGGCACGCGCTCGTTGCCGCGGTAGATCGCGACGATGCGCATCGGCGTGTCGGGCACGAGCTGCGGGATCTCGGCCAGCGCGTGCCTGACGAGCGGCCCGCCGGCCACCGCGCGCACCGCGATCAGGCTGACGACGCCGCGCGCGAACTCGAGCACCTGCAGCGCCTCGGGGTACTCGATGAGCTTGCGGATGTAGGCGGTGACCGACTGCTCGGGGCAGATCACCTGGTCGACCGCGAAGCCCGACTCCTTGCTCAGCAGCGGCGTGTCGCCGACGAACTCGGGCGAGCGCAGCCGCGCGATCGTCGTCGGCACGTTGAACAGGTCGTGCGCGATCTTGCAGACGACGAGGTTGGTCTCGTCCTGCGGCGCGCACGCGATCAGCATGTCGCAGTCCTCGACGCCGGCGTCGCGCAGCACCGACGGCTGGATGCCGTTGCCCGGCACGCCGCGCAGGTCGAGCCGGCCCTGCAGCACCTGCAGCCGCTGCGGGTCCGTGTCGACGACGGTGATGTCGTTCTTCTCCGACGCCAGGCTCTCGGCCACGCTCTCGCCCACGCGGCCGGCACCGATGATGATGATGTTCACGGCAGGGATTCTTGCTGCAGCGCGACAGGATACAACCGCCGCAGGACGTCGCCGGTGGCGGCGGCCAGCCGCGGCTGCAGTGCGGCGGCCAGCGCGTCGACGGCCGACGGTTCGACCCGGTCGCCGTCGGGGCGCCCGGCCCACAGGGCGGCCAGCGCCTCGCGGTGCGGCGCGAGCGCCTCGCGTACCGCGTCGGGCCAGTGCGGCGGCGTCTCGCCTTCGCGCCATTGGCCGCGGCCGCGGCCGAAGTGCGCCACCGCGAGGTAGCGCAGCAGCGTCGCGTCGACCAGCCCGTCGAGCACGTCGGCGCTCCAGCCCAGCCACGAGCGCTCGGTGCCGCGCACCAGGTTGGCCAGCCGCGCGGCGCCGGCGGCGCCCAGCGCACCGAGCAGCGAGCCGGCCAGCAGCCCGCCGCCCAGCGTCAGCCCGCCGGTGGCCAGATCGGCC
>JBBION010000068.1:0-11427 GCA_037443345.1 Rubrivivax sp.
CGGGCGGCTCGTCGTCGGCCCGACCGAGCCGGCCGCGGCGGGCGAGGCGCTCAAACGCGCGCTGCAGGCCGCGGCCGCGCGCTTCGCGCGCGCCGGCGTGCCGGTGCAGCTCGTCGCCGACGTGCGCCCCGAGCTGTGGATGAAGCTGCTGCTCAACTGCGCCTACAACGCCGCGTCGGCGCTGACGCAGGCACCTTATGAACGCATGGCGCGGCTGGCCCCGGTGCGCGAGCTGCAGCTCGCCGTCGCACGCGAGGTGGTGGCCGTGGCGCGCGCCGACGGCGTCGCGCTGGCGCTCGACGAGGCGATCGCCGACATCGAGCGCATCGCCGCGACGATGCCCGCGCAGCGCTCGTCGACGGCGCAGGACCTGGCGCGCGCGCGGCCGACCGAGATCGACCACCTCAACGGCTTCGTCGTGCGGCGTGGCGAGGCGCTGGGCGTCACGACGCCGGTCAACCAGGCGCTGCACGCGCTGGTCAAGCTCGCCGAGGCGGGTCACCCTGGCGGTTGACAGGCTCGAAGGCGCCGCGGCGTCAGCGCCCGCGCAGGTGCGCCGGCACCTCGAGCTTCTTGGCCAGCAGCGACAGACTCCAGGTCAGCAGCAGGTACATCGCCGAGATCGCGAGGTACGGCTCCCAGTAGCGCGAATACGCGCCGGCCACCGTGCGCGCGGCCAGCGCCAGCTCGGCCAGGCCGATCGCCGAGACGAGCGACGAGTCCTTGGTCAGCGTGATCGCCTCGTTGACGAAGGCCGGCACCATGCGGCGGAACGCCTGCGGCAGGATCACCAGCCGCAGCGTCTGCGCGTGGTTCAGCCCCAGCGCCTGCGCCGCCTGCCACTGGCCGGAGGCGATCGACTGGATGCCGGCGCGGAAGATCTCCGAGATGTAGGCGCCGGCGTTGAGCGTGAGCGCCAGCACGCCCGACAGGAACGCGCCGTGGTTCTGGCGGAACGTGCGCGCCAGCTCGCCGGAGACGAGCAGCCCGTCGTCGGGGTGCACCAGCATCGGCATCAGCGCGAAGTGCACCAGCAGGATCTGCACGAACAACGGCGTGCCGCGGAAGAACGTCACGTAGGCCGACACCAGCCACTGCAGGCCGAACAGCGGCCAGCGCCACGGCGAGCGCGGCAGGGGCTGGTCGCGCGACGACGAGAACAGCCCCGACAGCAGGCCGAGCACCATGCCCAGCGACAGCGAGACGACGGTGAGCATCACCGTCATCGCGAGCCCCTGCGCGAACAGGGGCCCGTAGCCGGCGAGGATGCCCCAGCGCAGGTCCATCGGCCGTCCGCCCGGCGATTACTTCTTCTCGCCGAAGTGCGTGGCGTAGATCTTGTCGTAGGTGCCGTCGGCGCGGATCTCGGCCAGGCCCTTGTTGATCTTCTCGAGCAGCTCGGCGTTGCCCTTCTTGACCGCGATGCCGTACTGCTCGGGCGTGAACGCCGCGTCGCTGACGGTGCGGAACTTGGCCGTCGGGTGGTTGGCGACGTAGTTGACGACGACGCCGTTGTCGGCCACCACCGCGTCGACGCCACCGGCCTCGAGTTCCTTGAGCGCCAGCGGCGTCGACTCGTAGCGCTTGACGTTGGTGTTCGTCTTGCCGAGCAGCTGCGTGACGACCTCGTCGCCGGTGGTGCCGGTCTGCACGCCGACCTTGAGCTTCTTCAGGTCGTCGAACTTGGCGACCTTGGACTTCTCGGGCACGGCGATGAGCTGCTGCGCGTCGAAGTACGGGTCGGAGAAGTCCATCGTCTGCTTGCGCTCGTCGGTGATCGTGATCGACGAAATCAGCAGGTCGCGGTCGCCCTGCTGCAGCGAGTTGAAGATGCCCTCCCACGGCGTGTTGACGAACTTGACCTCGATGCCGGCCTTGGCCGCCACCGCGTTCATCAGGTCGACCGAGAAGCCGACGATCTCGCCCTTCTCGTTCTGCAGCTCGAACGGGGCGTAGGCCGCGTCGGTGCCGACGGTGTAGACCTTGACCGGCGCCGGTGCCGGCGCCGCGGCCTGCGGTGCGGGCGCCGGGGCCGGTGCGGGCTCGGGCGCCTTGCCGCAGGCGGCGAGCAGGACGCCGGTGAACAGGGCTGCGCTGGCGCGCAGGAAGCGACGGTGGGACAGGGACGTCATGACGGGAGCTCTCCGGAGGGGGTTGAGGGCGGTCGCGAGGTAGGTCGCCATTGTCGGCCGGGCTCCCGGCCGCGCGCGGCGACGCGAAAGGCCGGATTCTGGGGCATCGGCGCAACGCCCCGCGCCGCCGTGCCGCGCAGCGCCGGCGGCCGCGGCACCGGATCGCGGGGTTGACCCGCCCTGCCCGCGTGCACAGCATGAAGCCATGGACACGCCCGACCGCCGCCCCTCCGACCCTGCCCCCAGCGCCGCCGAGGCGCTCCAGGCGTGGCAGGACCTCAAGCTGCGCCTGCAGAAGCTCCACGCGGAGCTCGAGTACCTGCGCCTGCTGATCAAGCTCGGCGTCGGCCCGCGCTGAGGATCCGCCGCACGCGCCCCCGCGGCCTCCGGGGCCCGCGCGGCATCACGCCCCGGCGGGACCCACGCCCGGTTCGCATTTCCGACGACGACTCGCGGGCGTCCGCACTGAGGTAACGTCCGCCCACGACGCGCTGCCGTGACGGCGCGCGGCGACGGGGCCCGCCGGCCACGCGCCGACGACGATTGCCGAGGAGACCCCGCATGCTGCTGCCCGACCCCGCCTCGATCCGGCGGCCCGCACCGGCGCCGTACCGGCGCATCGCGACCGAAGAGGCGTTCGCGCCGCCGGCGATGCTCGACATCTACCGCCGCATCCTCGAGCGCGGCGACGCCGACGCGGGCTTCCGCGGCCTGATGGGCTTCTACATGACGAGCCCGAGCGAGCGTGCGCAGCACATCATGCGCTGCCTGACCGACCTCGACGCGCTGCGCCTGGCGCACATGGACGCCGCCGGCGTCGACGTGCAGGTGCTCGCGCTGACCTCGCCCGGCGTGCAGGTGATGGACAAGGCCACCGCGGTGTCTTTCGCGCGCGAGTCCAACGACTTTCTCGCCGACGCGATCCGCCGCCACCCCACGCGCTTCGCCGGCATGCTCGCGGTCGCGCCGCAGAACCCGGCCGCCGCCGCGAAGGAGATCGAGCGCGGCGTCAACCGCCTGGGCATCCACGCGGTGGTGATCAACTCGCACACGCAGGGCGAGTACCTGTCGGACCCGAAGTTCTGGGAGATCTTCGAGGCCGCGCAGGCGCACGACACGCCGATCTACCTGCACCCGAACTCGCTGCCCCGCGGCATGTACGAGCCGTTCTTCGAGTGCGGGCTCGACGGCGCAATCTACGGCTTCGGCGTCGAGACCGGCCTGCACGCGCTGCGCATCATCACCGCCGGCGTGTTCGACCGCTTCCCGAAGCTGCGCATGGTGATCGGCCACATGGGCGAGGCGCTGCCGTTCTGGGCCTACCGCATCGACTACATGCACCGTGCCACCGTCGCGTCGAAGCGCTACGCGAGCGTCAAGCCGCTGCAGCGCCGGCCGAGCGAGTACCTGCGCGAGCACTTCTACATCACCAACAGCGGCGTCGCGTGGGAGCCGGCGGTGAAGTTCACGCAGGAGTTCATGGGCACCGACCGCGTGCTGTACGCGATGGACTACCCGTACCAGTACGCCGTCGACGAGGTGAGCTTCCTCGACGAGATGCGCATGCCGCTCGAGGACAAGACGCGCTTCTTCCAGACCAACGCGCAGGCGGTGTTCAAGATCGCCTGACGCAGCGGCCCCTTCCGACCACAAAGACCCAAGGAGACCCGATGCTGTCGACCCTCTTGCGAGCCGCCGCCGCGGCGGCCCTGCTCGCCGCGTCCGCGCTCGCTGCCGCGCAGACGTACCCGACGCAGAACGTGCGCATCATCGTGCCGTTCACGCCCGGCACCGGCATGGACACGATCGCGCGCACCGTCGCGCCCAAGCTGCAGGAGCGGCTGGGCCAGACGGTGGTGGTGATGAACCAGCCGGGTGCCAGCGGCAACATCGGCGCCGACCAGGTCGCCAAGTCGAACCCCGACGGGCACACGATCCTGATGGGCGCGAACACGATGCTGATCGCGTCGCAGCTGTACAAGAACGTGCCGTTCGACCCGCTGAAGGACTTCGCGCCGGTGTCGATGGCCGCGTGGGGCAGCCTGATGCTGGTGGCGCATCCGAAGACGGGCTTCAAGTCGCTCGCCGACTTCGTCGCCGCGGCCAAGGCACGGCCGGGTCACGTCGTCTACGGCTCGCCGGGCGTGGGCACGCCGCACCACATGGCGATGGAGCTGTTCAAGGCGCAGACCGGGCTGTTCGTGCTGCACGTGCCGTACCGCGGCACCGCCGGCTACACGCAGGACCTGCTCGGCGGCGAGCTGATGGTCGGCTTCCTGCCGATCCACGTCGCGCAGGGCATGGTCGCCTCGGGGCGCGTCGTGCCGCTGGCGGTGGGCAGCGCCAAGCGCCACCCGGTGGCGCCCAACGTGCCGACTTTCGCCGAACTCGGCGTCAAGGGTGTCGACGTCGACCTGTGGTACGCGTTCTACGTGCCGGCGAAGACGCCGGAGGCCGTCGTGCGGCGGCTGAACACCGAGATCGCGTCGATCCTGCAGCTGCCCGACGTGCGCGACGTGCTCGGCAAGGCCGGCATGGACGCCGCGTCGTCGACGCCGCAGGAGCTGGCCGCCCAGGGCGCCAGGGACTACCCGATGTGGGGTGCGCTGATCAAGCGCAACAACATCACTGCGGACTGATGGACCACCCCCGCAGCGCCTTCGGCGCCTCCCCCTCGAGGGGGGTGAGCCCGGACGCGAGCGGTCCGGTGGACCGCTCGTGCCTGGCGAGCGACCAGCCCGCACGGGCTGGTGCGGCCTGCAAGGCACGCCAGCGGACCGGCGAAGCCGGATCCGCGGCGTCTGCTGGACGGGTTGCAGGCGCTTCGCGGGGCCCGACTTTGGGACGCCTGAACAGGAACGTCCGATGCAGCAATCCGCCCGCGTGATCGTTGTCGGCGGCGGCATCGCCGGGCTGGGCTTCGCGCTGTCGATGGCGCAGCGCGGGCTGCCGTGCGACGTCTACGAGGCGGTGGCCGAGGTGCGCGAACTCGGCGTGGGCATCACGCTGCTGCCGCACGCGATGCGCGAACTGGCGGCACTGGGCGTGCAGTCGCAGCTCGAAGCGGCGGGCATCGAGAACCTCGAGAGCGCGTTCTACAACCGCTTCGGCCAGCTGATCTACCGCGAGCCGCGCGGCCGCCACGCCGGCTATGCGTTCCCCGAGGTCGGCATCCACCGCGGCAAGCTGCACCGCATCCTGTACGACGCCGCGCTCGAGCGGCTGGGCCCGCAGCACGTGCACACCGGCCACCGCTGCGTCGGCGTCGAGCAGGACGCGTCCGGGGTCACGGTGCACTTCGTCGGCCCCGACGGCACGCGCCGAGCGCCGGTGCGCGGCGACGTCGTCGTCGCGTGCGACGGCGTCAACTCGGCGGTGCGCCGGCAGTTCTACCCCGACGAGACGCTCGCCTTCGCGGGCATCAACACGTGGCGCGGCGTCACGCGGCACGCGCCGATCCTCACCGGCCGCACGTACCTGCGCATCGGCTCGATCGAGACCGGCAAGATGGTGATCTATCCGATCGTCGACGACGTCGACGGCGAGGGCCGGCAGCTGATCAACTGGATGGCCGAGATCCAGGGCGACCGCGCGCAGATGAACGACTGGAACCGCCCCGGCGAGCGCAAGGACTTCGAGGCGATCTTCGCCGACTGGCGGTTCGACTGGCTCGACGTGCCCAGGCTCATCGCCGACGCCGACCAGGTGCTCGAGTACCCGATGGTCGACAAGGACCCGGTCGAGCGCTGGACCTTCGGCCGCGTCACGCTGATCGGCGACGCCGCGCACCCGATGTACCCGCGCGGCTCGAACGGCTCGGCGCAGGCGCTGATCGACGGGCGCACGCTGGCCGCGCTGCTGGCCGAAGGCGGCGACCCGCTGGCCGCGCTGCAGCGCTACGACGACGAGCGCCGTCCCGCCACCGCGCGCATCGTGCAGACCAACCGCATGACGCCGCCCGACTACATCAACATCCTCGTCGACCGCCTGAGCGGCGGCAAGCCGTTCCGCCACATCGACGACCTGATCAGCCAGGACGATCTGCGCCGCATCTCGGACGAGTACAAGCGCATCGCCGGGTTCTCGCACGAGGCGGTGACCCCGCCGCGCTGAGCGCCAACGGCGACGGTGCGGCGTCAGCCGCGCACTTCGTAGACGTCGAGCTTGCGGTGCAGCGGCGTCTCGTCGGCGACGAACAGGAATGCCGGCTCGCGCGCCGATGTGTTGACCAGCGTGACCGCGGTGTAGCCCGGCGCGCAGCAGGTGTCGGCCTCGGCGAGCGCGAAGTCCTGCTCGCCCGCCTGCACGCGCGCGCCGCCCTCGATCAGGTGGAACACCATCGCCGGCGAGCGCACCGGCAGCCGCAGCGTCTGGCCGGGACGCAGCATCAGCGCGTAGAAGCCGAGGATGTTCTCGGCGTGCTCGCCGGTCTCGGGGTTGACGTAGGCAAGCTGCACCGGCGCGTCGGCGCCGAGGTCGCCGGCAAGCGCCAACAGCGCCGCACGTACCTCGGCCCACGGGTAGCGCAGCATCGGGTAGCGCTTGTTCGCGCGCTCGAACGCCGGCGACGGCAGCAGGCCGCCGCGCGCATAGCGCCTCTCGCCGGCGCCAGGCGTCACCGCCTGCCGCGCGCCGTCGACGTGGTAGCTCGCCTCGAGGTAGTAGACCAGCGGCAGGTCGAGCACGTCGAGCCATACGACGGGGGCGTCGCCGTCGTGACCGTGCTCGTGCCACAGCCCGGTCGGGGTGAGGATCAGGTCGCCGCGCGACATCGGCAGCTTCTCGCCGTCGACCGTCGTGTAGGCGCCCTCGCCTTCGACGATCATGCGCACCGCGTTGGGTGTGTGGCGGTGGCTCGGCGCCCACTCGCCGGGCAGCAGCAGCTGCATGCCCAGGTAGATCGCCGCGCTGGCCTGCATCTTCTCGAGCCCGTGGCCCGGGTTGGCCAGCACGAGCACGCGGCGCTCGGCCTTCTCGATCGGCGTCAGCGCGCCGGCCTGCAGCAGCAGCGGGCGCAGCGCCTCGTACGACCAGTGCGTCGCGCGCGTGTGCCGCGTCGGCACGCCCGCCGGCAGCACGGCGCGCAGGCTGGGCCACAGCGGCACCAGATTCAGCTCGCGCAGCGCCGCGACGTAGTCGGCGGGCAGGTCTTCGAGGCGGCCGAGGTCGTTCATCGTGCGGCTCCGTGCTCGGGGTGATGCCGCAAGTATCGGCGCAGCGACCGCACGCGCCGCTGCGCCGGTGCCGCGGCGGTGCGGCGCGCTCGCGCACAATCTCGCCCGCGCGCTGCCCGCACCGCCGTCGACCCTTGTCCGCCTGCCTCCTGCTCATGTCCACCGCCGTCCTCGCCCCGCTGCGCGCCGCGCGGGCCACCGTCCTCGCCCTCGCGGCCCTCCTGTCACCGGTGGCTCAGGCCGGCGGCTGGTCGACGACGCAGCACGACGGCGTGCACTGGCTGGTGCAGCCCGACGGCCGGCGCTTCTTCTCGCTCGGCGTCAACACCGTCAACGGCGGCGACGACGACGACAAGGCGCGCACCGGCCGCGCCTACTTCTGGGGCCGCCACTACCCTTCGCTCGACGCCTGGGGCGCGGCGACCGAGCGGCGCCTGCGCGCGTGGGGCTTCAACACGGCCGGCGGGTGGTCCGAGGAGTCGGCGGTGACGGGGCTGCCGCTGGTGCCCGAGATCGACCTCGGCCGCAAGGCCAAGCTGCACTGGTACGACATCTTCGACGCCGGCCAGGCCGACGCGACGCGGGCACTGGCGCGCGAGATCGTCGCCGCGCAGCGCGGCAACCCGCGCGTGATCGGCTTCTTCACCGACAACGAGGTCGGCTGGTGGAGCTCGCCGCTGTTCCTGTGGCACCTCGAGCTGGGCTGGCAGTTCTCGTCGAAGCGCGTCCTGTGGCAGCTGCTGCACGACCGCTACGACGGCCGCTGGGAGCGGCTGCTCGCCGACTTCGTGCCGACGACGCCGGGGCTCGACTCGTTCGAGCGCCTGAAGGAGCGCGGGGCCGCGCTGAAGCTGCGCCCCGGCGGGCAGGGCATCCACGCGATCGCCGCGTTCACGCGGCTGATCGCCGGGCGCTACTACCGCCTCGTGCACGACGCGCTGCGCGAGGCCGACCCGCGCGCCCTCGTGATGGGCGACCGCCTGCCGCTGTACTACAACCAGGACGCCGTGCTCGCGCAGCGCGGCCTCGTCGACGTGCTGTCGACCAACTACAACGTCGACGTGCCCGACGGCTGGGTCGCGCCGTACTACTTCGAGGGACTTCGCGACCTGTCGGGCGCGCCGGTGCTGGTGTCGGAGTTCTTCTTCGCCGCCGACGAGAACCGCAGCGGCAACACCAACAACGGCCACCTGATGCACGTGAAGACGCAGGCCGAGCGCGTGCGCGGCGCCACCGCGGCGATGCGCCACTTCGCGGCGTTCCCGAACGTCGTCGGCGTGCACTGGTTCCAGTACTACGACGAGCCCACCGGCGGGCGCAGCGACGGCGAGGACTTCAACATGGGGCTGGTCGACATCCACGACCGCCCGTACGAGGAACTGGTCGCCGCGTTCGCCGCGCTGAACCCGACGCTGCCGGCGCTGCACGCGCGATCGCGCTGGGCCGACCGCGCCCCGGTCGCGCAGCCGCGCCCGATCCGCCGCGCCGCCACCGCGCCCGACGCGGCCGACAACTCGCTGCTCGACTGGACCGACAAGGCCGGCACCCGCCTCGTGCGCTTCTCGACGCCGGCGCCGTACGTGCCTTTCGGCGACGTGCACGTCGCGTGGAGCGAGCGCGGCCTGCACCTGTTCCACATCGGCCAGAACCACGTCGACCTCGACCTGCTCGCGTACGAGGGCGAGTTCCCGCTGTCGGAGACGTACCGCCTGCGCGTCACCGTCGACGCAGGCGCCGGCGCGCGCAGCGTCGCGCTGCACCTCGCGCCACGCACCCACCCCACGTCGCCCGAGCGCTTCGTGCTCGTGCCGCAGCTGTGGCGCTACGACGGCGAGCGGCCCGTCGAGCGGCTCGACCCGCGCGGGCTCGCGCAGGTCATCGACACGCTGCTGCCGCACGTGCAGGCCGAGTTGACGCTGCCGCCGTCGCTGCTCGGCGTCGACGCGCTGCGCCCCGGCCAGCCGCTGCGCCTGTCGATCGAGGTGACGAAGTTCTACCGCGAGCTGACGATGACGCTCGGGCCCGGCGCCGCCGTGCTCGACGGCGGCACCCGCGACGACGCCAGCCGCTGACGCGACCTCAGTCGACGACCGCGCCGTCGGCGTCCCACTCGAGCACGCGCGCCGTCAGCCCCCCGGTGGCGGCCTCGACGCGCGCGGTGGCCGCGTCGAGGCGCTGCAGCCGCAGCGGCTCGCGCACGCCCTCGAGCCGCGGCAGCGTCGAGTGCGCGATCGTCCACCACCCGCCGTCGAGCGCTCCGAACGAGATCTCGAAGTCGAGCAGGCCCGCCGCGGCGCCGGGGTGGCGTGCGACGACGCCGGCCAGCGTCTCGCCGGGCGACACGTCGGCGGGCCACGCCGCCGCCCGCGGGCGCACGCGCATCGCGAAGCGGCCGGCGACCAGCCACGTCGTCGGCACGTCGTCCGGCGTCGCGACGACGGCGTGGCGCCCCACCGAGCCGGGCATTCGCTCCCAGACCTCGTGGTCGTCGGCGTGCACGCCGGCCTCGAGCACGCGCTCGGCGCCGTCGAAGACCATCCAGCCCGCGTCGGCCACCTCCGCCGGCGGCTGAAGGTCGGCGTGCCGGTGCCAGGTGCACACCTCGCCGCGCGCGTCGTCGTGCACCGTCGTGACGCCGATGAAGCCCTGCTGCCGCGCCAGGTGCCCGACGTCGTCGTCGCCGGCCGGCCGTGCGTCGGCGGGGATGCGCAGGTCGGCGTGCCAGCGCGCGGTCTGCAGCCAGCGCACGACGGAGCTGTCGTCGCGCGCGGTGGGCGTCGCGAGCAGGCGGCGCACCCACACGCCGCGGTAGCGCTGCGGCACCGGCGGCGCGTGGCTCGCGCTCACTCGAGCACGCGCGGCAGCGCGCGCCAGAACGCCAGGTCGTGGTTCGGCCACGCGACGGCGCCGGTCTCGCGCGCCAGCGCCTTGAGCTTGCGGATGCTCGCCAGCGCGAGGTCCTCGCGCTGCTGCCACAGCCCGCCGGGGGCGACCTCGTCGTCGAGGTTCTCCTGCAGGTCGGCCGCGTCGCCGCACAGCAGCACCGGCGGACCCTTGGGCAGCTCGATCCACATCGACATGTGGCCCGCGGTGTGGCCCGGCGAGGCCACGGCGTGCACGCCCGGCGCGACGTCGTACTCGCCGCGCTTCAGGCTGAATTGGAACGGCCGTCCGGCGTCGTCGACGAGGTCGTCAGGGAAGACCGCCGGGTCGTCGCGGTGCGCGGCCCACTCGTCGTGCTGCAGGTGGATCTCGGCGCCGCAGCCGCAGCGACGCAGGTCCCGCAGACCGCCGGCGTGGTCGAAGTGCAGGTGGCCGACGAAGATCACGTCGACGTCGGCCGGCGTGAGCCCCAGGCGCGCGAGGTGGCGCGGGATGCGCTGCGCGTCGTCCATCTCGGGCGCGCCGAAGTGGAACGCCGCCGGGTCGTACCAGCGCGCGCGCTGCGCGGGGTCGGCGATCTTGGCGTGGTCGCAGCCGACGTCGTACAGGATGCGGCCGTTTGCGGTCTCGACGAGGTACGCGAGGATCGGCGCCTCGATCGTCGTGCCGTGGCCGCGGCCGAGCGTCGAGATCGACTTGTCGTAGCGGTGGGTGGCCGTCAGCAGCGGCCACAGCCTGCGCACCGTCGTCATGCGCGTGTCTCCTGGCGCGATGCGGCGCGCAGCGCCGCGACGACGCTGTCGGCGTCGACGACGCGGCCGAAGACGCCGCCCTCGACGCCGATCATCGCCAGCGCCGGCGCCTGCAGCGCGGGGTCGCTGGCGGCGCAGGCGTCGCCGACCGTCCAGCACGTGTAGCCGCGGTCGACCGCCTCGCGCAGCGTCGAGTGCACGCACACCTCGGTCGTGACGCCGCACAGCACCAGCGTCGTGATGCCGCGCCAGGCGAGCGTCTCGGCGAGGTCGGTGCGGTGGAACGCGCCGTAGCCGGGCTTGTCGACGACGACCTCGCCCGGCGCCGGGCGCAGCGCGTCGATGAAGTCGTGGCCGTGCTCGCCGCGCACGAGCAGCCGCCCGAGCGGGCCGGGCGCGCCGATCGGCGCGCCGGCGGCGATGCTGCGCGCGAGCTTGGCCGGCGGGCAGTCCGACAGGTCGGGCCGGTGTCCCTCGCGCGTGTGC
>JBBION010000069.1:0-11407 GCA_037443345.1 Rubrivivax sp.
GGCACGGTCGCGCTCGCGCACCTCCTGCAGAGCCTGCGCGGCCCCGCGCTCGGGCGCGGCGCGGCCGCCGCGCGCCAGCAGCCGCTCGCCCTCGCCTTCGCGGACCATGCGGAAGTCGATCTTGCGCCCGTCGAGGTCGACGCGGCTGACCTGCACGCGCACCCGCGTGCCGATCGCGTAGCGCACGCCAGTGCGCTCGCCACGCAGCTCCTGGCGCGCCTCGTCGAAGCGGTAGTACTCGCCGCCGAGCTCGGTGATGTGCACCAGCCCGTCGACGTACAGCGCGTCGAGCGTGACGAACAGGCCGAAGCTGGTCACCGCGCTGACGGTGCCGGCGAACTCCTCGCCGAGGCGGTCGCGCATGTAGCGGCACTTCAGCCAGGCCTCGACGTCGCGCGAGGCCTCGTCGGCGCGGCGCTCGTTGGCGCTGCAGTGCGCGCCGGCGGCCTCCCAGCGCTCGGCCTCCTGCGTCGAGGCCTTCGGCGCCTTGCCGCCGCGGCGCACCTTCGGCACGGCCTCGACGACGCCGGTGGTCAGGTGGTAGCGCTTGCCGTGCAGCAGCGCCTTGAGCACGCGGTGGATCAGCAGGTCGGGGTAGCGCCGGATCGGGCTCGTGAAGTGCGTGTAGGCCTCGTAGGCCAGGCCGAAGTGGCTGCCCTTGATGCCGCTGTAGATCGCCTGCTGCATCGAGCGCAGCAGCATGGTGTGAATCTGCGTCGCGTCGGGGCGGTCGCGCGTCGCGGCGGCGATGGCCTGGAACTCGCCGGGCTGGGGCTCCTCGCTGAGCCCCAGCCCGATGCCGAGCGCGCGCAGGTAGTTCTGCAGAGTCGTGCGCTTCTCGGGCGTCGGTCCCTCGTGCACGCGGTACAGCGACGGGTGCTCGGCCTCGGCGATGAAGTCGGCGGCGCAGACGTTGGCGGCCAGCATCGCCTCCTCGATCAGCCGGTGCGCCTCGGTGCGCACGCGCGGCACGATCTTCTCGATGCGGCCGTTCTCGTCGCAGACGATCTGCGTCTCGGTGGTCTCGAAGTCGACCGCGCCGCGCCGGGCGCGATGCTTGAGCAGCGCGCGGTACACCTCGTGCAGGTGCAGCAGGTGCGGCACCAGGTCGCCGCGTCGCGCCGCCTCGGGACCCTTGGTGTTGGCCAGGATCACCGCCACCTCGGTGTAGGTCAGCCGTGCGTGCGAGCAGATCACCGCCGGGTAGAACTGGTACGCGGTGACCTCGCCGGCGGCGCCGACGAGCATGTCGCACACCATCGCGAGCCGGTCCTCGTGCGGGTTCAGCGAGCACAGGCCGTTGCTGAGCTTTTCCGGCAGCATCGGGATCACGCGGCGCGGGAAGTACACCGACGTCGCGCGCTCGTAGGCGTCGCGGTCCAGCGGTTCGCCCGGCCTGACGTAGTGGCTGACGTCGGCGATCGCGACGACCAGCCGCCAGCCGTCGAATGCGTTCTTGCCGCGCCCGCTCTTGTGCGGCTCGCAGTACACGGCGTCGTCGAAGTCGCGCGCGTCCTCGCCGTCGATCGTCACCAGCGGCACGTCGGTGAGGTCGATGCGGTGCCGTCGGTCGACCGGCCGGATCTTGTCCGGCAGCGCGGCGGCCTGGGCGATCGCCTCGGGCGAGAAGCGGTGCGGCACCTCGTACTTGCGCACCGCGATCTCGATCTCCATGCCCGGGTCGTCGATCTCGCCGAGCACCTCCGTCACGCGGCCCACCGGCTGCGAGAACATCGACGGCGGCTCGGTCAGTTCGATGGCCACCACCTGCCCGGCCTGTGCGCTCGCGGTGGCGTTCTTCGGGATCAGGATGTCCTGGCCGTAGCGCCGGTCCTCGGGCGCGACGAGCCACACGCCGCTCTCGTGCAGCAGGCGGCCGATGATCGGCGCCTTGCGGCGCTCGACGATGTCGAGCACGCGGCCCTCGGGGCGGCCCTTGCGGTCGTAGCGCACGACGCGCACGCGCACGCGGTCGCGGTGCAGCACGGCGCGCATTTCCTGCGGGCTCAGGTACACGTCGGGGCCGTCGTCGCGCACGACGAAGCCGTGGCCGTCGCGGTGGCCCTGCACGGTGCCCTCGACTTCGCTCATCAGGGCGGCACCCGGGGCCAGGGTGCTCGTGGCAGGTTCTTTTTTGATGCTAAACTTTCGGTTTCTTGATGCCGCGCAGCCCTGTGCAGCGACGGCGTCGAAGCCCAGGTGGCGGAATTGGTAGACGCACTAGTTTCAGGTACTAGCGCTTAACGGCGTGGAGGTTCGAGTCCTCTCCTGGGCACCACACACAAGACACGAGGCCGGCACTGCCGGCCTCGTTCGTTTCAGATCTCGTACTTCCTCGCCAGCCCTTCGGGCCGCAGGTGGTCGTACTCCTCGAACGGTTGGTGGATCCACGGGCTCGTGGGCAGCCGCTCGACATGGTAGTCCGGCGTGTAGGTCGACACGCCCTTGACCCAGATGACGGCCGAGCGCAGCTCGGCGATCGACGGCATGCCGCGCAGGCGCTCGACCACCGCGCGCAGCGTGACCCCCGAGTCGGCAAGGTCGTCGACGAGCAGCACGCGCCCGGCCAGTTCCCCCTTGGGCAGCGTGATGTACTTGGCCATGTCGAGCCGGCCCTGGATCGTGCCGCCATCGGCGCGGTACGAACTCGTCGACATGATCGCCAGCGGCTTGTCGAACACCCGTGACAGCACGTCACCGGGGCGCATGCCGCCGCGCGCGAGGCACAGGATTTGGTCGAACTCCCAGCCCGAGGCGTGCACCTTGAGCGCCAGGCGCTCGATCAGCATGTGGTACTCGTCCCACGAGACGTACAGGTGCTTGCCGTCGTCGGTCAGCATGTGCGGGTCTCCTCCGGTTCTTCAAGCCTGGTACGGGTGGCGCAGCACGATCGTGTGCTCACGGTCGGGACCGGTCGAAACCATGTCGACCGGCGCGCCGATGAACTCCTGAACGCGCTCGAGGTAGCGGCGCGCGTTGACCGGCAGCCGCGACCACTGCGTCACGCCGGCCGTCGACTCGCTCCAGCCCGGCAGCGTCTCGTACACCGGCCGGCACGCGGCGATGTCGTCGGCGTCGAGCGGCAGGATGTCGATGTGCCGCCCGTGAAGCTCGTAGCCGGTGCCGACGCGGATCTCCGGCAGACCGTCGAGCACGTCGAGCTTCGTGATGCACAGCCCCGAGACGCCGTTGATGATGATGCTGCGCTTGAGCGCGGCCGCATCGAGCCAGCCGCAGCGCCGCGCACGGCCGGTGACGGTGCCGCGCTCGGCGCCGACCGTGCTCAGGTGGTGGCCCACGGTGCCCGGCACGTCGATCGGCAGCTCGGTCGGGAACGGCCCCGAGCCCACGCGCGTCGTGTAGGCCTTCGTGATGCCGAGGACGTAGTGCAGCATCCCCGGGCCGACACCCGAGCCCGCCGCCGCGTTGCCGGCCACGCAGTTGCTCGACGTCACGTACGGGTAGGTGCCGTGGTCGATGTCGAGCAGCGTGCCCTGCGCGCCTTCGAACAGGATGTTGCGGCCCGCCAGGTGCGCCTGGTGGATCAGGTAGCCGACATCGGCCATCAGTGGCTCGAGCTGCTCGGCCACCTCCATCGCGTGATCGTAGATCGGCGCGAACTCGAGCGGTCGGCTCTTCAGGTAGCCGCCGAGCGCGACGTTGTGCAGCTCGAGCAACTCGCGCAGCTTTGCCGCGAAGCGCTGCGGATGCTTCAGGTCCTGCACGCGCAGCGCGCGGCGCGCGACCTTGTCCTCGTACGCCGGGCCGATGCCCTTGCCGGTGGTGCCGATCTTGCCGCTGCCACTGCTCTCGCGCAGCGCCTCGCGCGCCTTGTCGACCTCGACGTGGAACGGCAGGATCAGCGGGCACGACTCGCTCAGGTACAGCCGCGAGCGCACCTCCAGGCCGATGCCCTCGAGCCGCTCGATCTCGCCGAGCAGATGCGTCGGATCGACGACGACACCGTTGCCGATGTAGCACGCCACGCCGTCGCGCATGATGCCGCTGGGGATCAGCTGCAGCGCCGTCTTCACGCCCTTGATGACGAGCGTGTGCCCGGCGTTGTGGCCGCCCTGGAAGCGCACGACGCCGTGCGCGTGGTCGGTGAGCCAGTCGACGACCTTGCCCTTGCCTTCGTCGCCCCACTGGGTGCCGACCACCACCACGTTGCGCCCGCGCGGGGGCGTTGCTGCCTGTGACGTCATCGTTCGTCCGGATCTCGTGCCCACCGCCGCCGCGCCGTCACAGCGCGCGCAGCACCCATTGCCCGCCGACCTCGACCAGTTCGCGGTCGCAGTCGAACTCGTCGACCTCGTGCTCGTGCCCGGGCAGGATGCACAGCACCGTCTCGCCGAGCGAGCGCAGCTTGCGCACCGCCTGGCGCAGCCGCTCGTCGCTGCCCCACGGCGCGCGAATGGCGCCGCGCACGGGCGAGTCCGGCGCCAGCGCAGCGAGCAACTTCAGGTCGAGGCTGAAGCCCACCGCCGGCCGGTTGCGCCCGAAGACGGCACCGACCTCGTCGTAGCGTCCGCCGCGCACGAGCGCGTCGCTCGAGCCGCTCGCGTAGACCGCGAAGCGCATGCCGCTGTAGTACGCGTAGCCGCTCATGTCGCCGAGGTCGAATCCGACGCTCACCTGCGGGTGCATGCGCCGCAGCTCGGCGGCGAGCCGTCCGAGGTCGTCGAGCGCGGCGTCGACCAGCGCGCGCCGCGGCAGGCGCTGGCGCGCCTGCGCGAGCACTTCGGCGCCGCCGTACAGGCTCAGCAGCGCCTGCAGCGCGTCGCGGCCCTCGGCCGGCACGCGCGCGGCGAGCGCGTCGAGCGCAGCCGCGTCCTTGGCGGCCAGCGCGTCGACGATGCCCTCGAGCTGCATCGCGTCGAGCGGTGCGCCGGCCAGCACGCCGCGCACGATGCGCGCGTCGCCGAGGTCGAGCACCGGCTGCTCGACCCCGGCCGCGCGCAGGCCGTCGAGCGCGAGCTCGATCACCTCGAGGTCCGCCTCGAGCCCCGCGTGGCCGTAGATCTCGGCGCCGAACTGCAGCGGCTCGCGCGTCGCGTGCATGCCCGCCGGCCGCGTGTGCAGCACCGGCCCGCAGTAGCACAGGCGCGCGACGCCGTGACGGTTGAGCAGGTGCGCGTCGATGCGCGCCACCTGCGGCGTCGTGTCGGCGCGCACGCCCAGCGTGCGGCCGCTGAGCTGGTCGATGAGCTTGAACGTGCGCAGGTCCAGCGCGTGGCCGGTGCCCGACAGCAGCGACTCGAGGTGCTCGAGCAGCGGCGGCATCACCAGCTCGAAGCCGTAGCCGCGCGCCAGGTCGAGCAACGAGCGCCGCAGGTCCTCGATGCGCCGCGCCTGTGCAGGCAGCACATCGGCGATGTGCTCGGGCAGCAACCAGGCAGACGTCATCGAACGGGGCAGCGTGTGAAAACGGCATTGTACGGGCCGCCCCGGGCCGCTCGCGGGCGCTGCCGCCCGCGTTCAGCGCAGGAACACCAGCGCCAGCGCGACGCCGAGCAGCATGCTGCTCAGGCCGAGGAAGCGGATCTGGCCGTCGGTCATGCGCACCGCGCGCTCGAACACCTGGCGCCACAGCGCCGGGCTGAGGAACGGCAGCAGGCCCTCGAACACGAGCATCAGCGCGAATGCGCCGAGCAGCACGTCGCCCATCGGCCGCGGTCAGCGCGCGTCAGCGTCCCGGGGGCGTCGCGCCGCGCATCGCGCGGAAGAAGTCGCTGCCCGGGTCGACGACCATCAGGTCGTTCTTGCTCTGGAAGCTGGCGCGGTAGGCCTCGAGGCTGCGGTAGAACTGGGCGAACTGCGGATCGCGGCCGAAGGCCTCGGCGTACAGCGCCGACGCGCGGGCATCGCCCTCGCCCTTGATCTTCTGGGCGTCGCGGAAGGCCTCGGCGAGGATGACCTCGCGCTGCCGGTCGGCGTCGGCGCGGATCTTCTCGCCCTCGGCGGCGCCGGTCGAGCGCAGTTCGTTGGCCACGCGCTTGCGCTCCGACTCCATGCGGCGGTAGACCGCGTCGGTGATGTCGGCGACGAAGTCGACGCGCTTGACGCGCACGTCGACGATCTCGACGCCGAAGTTCTGCGACACCTCGGTCAGGCGGTCGCGCACGCCCTGCATCACGCGGTCGCGGTCGGTGGCGAGCACGCCGGTGACGGTCTGGCGCGTGATCTCCTCGTTGAACGCGGCCTGCACCACCGGCGTCAGGCGCACGTCGAGGTTGCGCATGTCGGTGCCGCTGTTGCGGATGAACTGGCGCGGGTCGCTGATGCGCCACTTGACCATCCAGTCGACGAGCACGCTCTTCTTCTCGGCAGTGAAGATCGGGCGCGGGTCGGTGTTGTCGAGCGTCTGGATGCGTTTGTCGAGGAAGACCACGTTCTGGAACGGCGGCGGCAGCTTCCAGTTCAGGCCTGGTTCGGTGATGACGGTCTTGATCTCGCCCAGCGCGTAGACCGCGGCGATCTGGCGCTGATCGACGACGAACAGCGTCGACGACAGCGCCATCAGCAGCACGAGCACGCCGGCGGCAATGGCTCCGATTCGGTTCATGTCGCGTCCTCGTGTCGTCAGCGGATGTCACGCTCGCGCCCGCGGCTGTCGCGCGCGCGGGCATCCTGCGTGGCGGCCGCCGCGGCGGCCGGGGGGGTGGGCACGTCGGTACGCGGCGCGGCGGCCGGCGCGGCACCCGCCGTCGTCTGTCGCATCAACTGGTCGAGCGGCATGTACAGCAGGTTGGAGCCGCTGCGGCTGTCGACCAGCACCTTCGTGACGTTGGAGTAGACCGACTGCATCGTCTCGAGGTACAGGCGGTCGCGCGTGACGGCCGGCGCGCGCTGGTACTCGGCGAGCACGGAGCGGAAGCGCTGCGCGTCACCTTCGGCGGAGGCGATCACGCGGGCCTTATAGGCCTCGGCCTCCTCGCGCAGGCGCGCGGCCGTGCCCTGCGCCTTCGGGATCACGTCGCTCGCGTAGGCCTCGCCCTCGTTGCGGAAGCGGTCGCGGTCGGCGCCCGCGCGCACCGCGTCGTTGAAGGCCGCCTGCACCTGCTCGGGCACCTGCACGTTCTGGATGTTGACGTTCGTGATCACGATGCCGGCCTTCAGGCGGTCGAGCTGGCCCTGGACCGAACGCACCAAGTCGGCCGCGATCGCGTCGCGCGCCGCGTACAGCACCGAGTCGACCTGGCTGCGGCCGACGATCTCGCGCACCGCCGACTCCGCGGCCAGCACGACGGCCTCGTCGGGGTTGCGGTTCTCGAACAGGTACGCGCGCGAGTCGTTCAGGCGGTACTGCACGGTGAAGCGGATGTCGACGATGTTCTCGTCCTGCGTCAGCATCGACGAGTCGCGCAGGCCGGTCGCCTGAAGCACCGTGTTGCGGCCGATGTCGACCGAGCGCAGCTGCGTGAACGGCACCGTCTCGTGCGCCTGGAACGGGTACGGAAGGCGCCACTGGATGCCGGCGTCGACGGTGGTCGTGTAGCGCCCGAACGTCGTCACCACCGCCTGCTGGCCTTCCTGCACGATGTAGACGCCGCTGCCGAGCCAGATCAGCGCGACGACGCCGGCGATCAGCCCGACGCCGATGCCGGCGCTCTTCATGTCGGGCGGCTGGAAGCCGGGGCCGCCCTGCCCGCCGCCGTCGCCGCCGCCGAAGCCCTCGCGACGCGGCCCCTTCTTGCCGCCGAACAGGTTCGACAGCTTGCCGTTGAAGTCCTTCCACAACTCGTCGAGGTCGGGCGGACCGTCGTTGCGGCCGCTGTTGAGCACCAGCGTGTCGCTGGCCGCGCGCGGCGCGCGACGGCCGACAAGGGCGGCGCGGGCGAGTTCGCGCGCGGCGGCCGCGACGGCACGCAGACGCACCACGAACGGCTCGCGATCGGGGGTGAAGGAGGACATGCTCATGCTTGCATCGAGGAATGCGTAACGGGGTCCGCGCGCACGGTGTCGGCGGGCACGGGCGACGTCGACGCGGCCGCCAGTCGCGCCATCAGGCCGCGCAGTTCGGGCAGCCCGGTGCCGTCGAGGGCGCTGACGAACACGCGCGGCGTGCGCTGGCCCCCCTCGCGCTCGACCGTGTCGACCCACTCGCGTGGGCGGCGCGACGGCTCGAGGCGGTCGATCTTGTTGAACACGAGCACCTGCGGGATGTCGTGCGCGCCGATCTCGGCCAGCACGCGCCCGACCTCGGCGATCTGCTCGTCGCGCGTGGCACTGGCCGCGTCGACGACGTGCAGCAGCAAGTCGGCATCCACGGCCTCCTGCAGCGTGGCCTGGAACGCCTCGACGAGCGTGTGCGGCAGGTCGCGGATGAAGCCCACCGTGTCCGACAGCGACACCGAGCGCCCGGACTCGCCGTCGGCCGGCGGCAGGTACAGCGAGCGCACCGTCGGGTCGAGCGTCGCGAACAGCTGGTCGGCGGCGTAGGTGCGCGCCTTGACCAGTGCGTTGAACAGTGTCGACTTGCCGGCGTTGGTGTAGCCCACGAGCGCGATGCGGAACGTGCCGCTGCGCTCGCGCGCGCGGCGCTGTGTCTGGCGCTGGCGCTTGACGCGGTCCAGCCGCGTCTTCACGCCGCGGATGCGCTCGCCGATCATGCGGCGGTCGAGTTCGATCTGCGTCTCGCCCGGGCCGCCGCGCGTGCCGATGCCGCCTTGCTGGCGCTCGAGGTGGCTCCAGCGTCGCACCAGCCGCGTCGACAGGTACTGCAGGCGGGCCAGTTCGACCTGCAGCTTGCCCTCGTGGCTCTTCGCGCGCTCGGCGAAGATCTCCAGGATCAACGCCGTGCGGTCCGACACCGGCACGCCGAGGTGGCGCTCGAGGTTGCGCTGCTGCACCGGCGACAGCGCCTGGTCGAAGATCACGCCCTGCGCCGCGTGCTGCTGGACCAGCGCCCTGATCTCGTCGGCCTTGCCGCTGCCGACGAACAGCGCCGCATCGGGCGCCTTGCGGCGCGCGAAGACGCGCGCGACGACCTCGTCGCCGGCTGATTCGGCCAGCTGCGCGAGCTCGTCGAGCGTGGGGTCGAACGACGAGCCCGGCCCGAGGTCGACACCGACGATCACCGCGCGGGCGGCGCCTGCGGCCGGCGCGTCGAAGGACTGTGCGGCGGTCAAGGCGTCGGACGGACGGGAAGCGTTGGACACGAGGGGCTCAGGAGGCCTCGCCGGCGTCCTGGGCGTGGAAGTTGACCGCCCGGCCAGGCACCACGGTGGAGATCGCGTGCTTGTAGACCATCTGCGTGACGGTGTTGCGCAGCAGGACCACGTACTGGTCGAACGACTCGATGTGGCCCTGCAGCTTGATGCCGTTGACGAGGTAGATCGACACCGGCACGTGTTCCTTGCGCAGGAGGTTCAGGAACGGGTCTTGTAGCAGCTGCCCTTTGTTGCTCACGATATTCTCCGTGATGAATGCCGAGGATCGCGGCACGTTAACACAGCACTGCCCCGGGGGAGGCACCCGCGCGCCATAACCGCGACGGTTAGGTGCCCCGGTCCACGAAAGGGTTCCGCGCCGAGCGCAACTCGATGCGCAACGGCGTGCCGACGAGCTGGAAGTGCTCGCGAATGCGCCCTTCGAGGTAGCGCTTGTAGGCGTCGGTCACGTGCTCGAGCGCGGTGCCGTGAACGACGACGATCGGCGGGTTCATCCCGCCCTGGTGCGCGTAGCGCAGCTTCGGCCGGAACGCCCCGGCGCGCCGGGGCGCCTGGTGCGCGACGGCGTCGAGGACGAGCCGTGTCAGCACCGGCGTGGGCAGCGTGCGCGTGGCCGACGCGTAGGCCTCGCCGATTGACTTCCACAGCGGCCCGAGCCCCTGGCGCTTGAGCGCCGAGATGTGCACCCGCGCCGCGTAGCGCAGGAACGCCAGCCGCTGCTCGAGCGAGCGCTCGAACAGCTCGCGCTGGTAGCGGTCGGCGGCGTCCCACTTGTTGATCGCGATCACCACCGCGCGGCCGGCGTCGAGCACGTAGCCGGCGATGTGCGCGTCCTGCTCGCCCACGCCCTGCGTCGCGTCGAGCAGCAGCACGACGACGTGCGCGTCGGCGATGGCCTGCAGCGTCTTGACGACGGAGAACTTCTCGACCGCCTCGAACACGCGCCCCTTGCGGCGCAGCCCGGCGGTGTCGATCAGCTCGTAGCGGCGCCCCGCGCGCTCGAACGGGACGTGGATCGCGTCGCGCGTCGTGCCCGGCTGGTCGAACGCGACGAGCCGCTCCTCGCCGAGCCAGGCGTTGATCAGCGTGCTCTTGCCGACGTTGGGCCGCCCGGCCACGGCGAGCCGCACCGGGCGGTCGGCGTCGTCGCCCTCGTCGGGCTCCACGACGGCCGGCGGCAGCGCGTCGAGCACCGCGTCCATCAGGCTGCGGATGCCCTGCCCGTGCGCCGCCGAGACCGGGTGCGGCTCGCCGATGCCCAGCTCGTGGAACTCGGCCAGGCGCGGCGACTCGGCCATGCCCTCGGCCTTGTTGACCGCCAGGAACACGCGCTTGCCGGCCTGGCGCAGGAAACGTGCGATGTCGTGGTCCTGCGCCGACAGGCCGGCGCGCAGGTCGACGACGAAGATCACAGCGTCGGCCTCGGCCACCGCCTGCATCGTCTGGCGCGCCATCGCAGCGACGATGCCGGTGGGCTTCTGCGGCTCGAAGCCGCCGGTGTCGACGACGATCAGCTCGCGGCCGCCGAACTTCGCGTCGCCGTAGTGGCGATCGCGCGTCAGCCCCGGCAGGTCGGCGACGATCGCGTCGCGCGTGCCCGTCAGCCGGTTGAACAGCGTCGACTTGCCGACGTTGGCACGCCCGACGAGCGCGACGACGGGCTTCATCGCCCTTCTCCGCGCCGCGTCACGACGGCCGGAACGCGAACAGCCCGCCGCGCCGCGTGACGACGAGGACGGTGCTGCCCGACACGACCGGCGTGCCGACCACCGCCGAGCCGTCGGTGGCCAGGCGCAGCAGCGGTTCGCCGCTGGCCGCGGCCAGCCAGTGCAGGTAGCCCTCGGCGTCGCCGAACATGACCGTCGGGCCGAGCGCGATCGGGCCGCTCAGTCCGCGGTACAGGTAGCGCGGCGACGACCACAGCACCTCGCCGGTCGCGGTGCTCCAGGCCGTGATGCGGTCGGTGCCGTCGGCGGCGAACACGCGCTGCGCGTCGCCGCCGACGCCCTGCGTGCCGCCGACCGGGCGGCTCCAGGTCTGCGTCGCCCGCTCGGCGTCGACGCAGCCCACGGCCTGCTGGAACGCGCGCGCGCAGACGACGCTGCCCATGCGCAACACCGGCCCGACGAGGTCGGCCAGCCGCTCGACCTCGTTGGTGCCGCGCGGCGCCGCCAGCGGCACCTCCCAGCGCACGGTGCCGCGCAGCGGGTCGACGCCGGCCAGCCGGGCGCCCT
>JBBION010000070.1:0-9626 GCA_037443345.1 Rubrivivax sp.
CAGCCCGCGGCGGCGGTGCCGGCGGCGCGCCGGGGGGGCGGATGAGCGGCGACGCCCTGCTGCAGGTGCGCGGCCTGGGCAAGCGCTTCGGCGGGCTGCAGGCCGTGGCCGACCTCGACCTCGACGTGCGTCCCGGCGAGATCCTCGGCGTGATCGGCCCCAACGGGGCCGGCAAGAGCACGACGTTCGGCATGATCGCCGGCGCGATCGCGCCGAGCAGCGGCACGATCCGCTTCGAAGGCCAGCCGCTCGACGGCCTGCCGACGCACGCCATCGCCGCGCGAGGCATCCTGCGCACGTTCCAGCACAACAAGCCGTTCGCCGGCCTGTCGGTGCGCGACAACGTGATGGTGGGCATGCACACGCGCCTCGGCGTGCCGCTGTGGCAGGTGGTGGCCGGCACGCGCGCGGCGCGCCAGCGCGAGCGCGACGCGCAGCGGCGCGCCGAGGAGCTGATCGACTTCGTCGGCCTCGGCGAGTGCCGCGACACCGAGGTCACGAACCTCTCGTTCGGCCAGGGGCGGCTGCTCGAGATCGCGCGTGCGCTGGCCGGCGAACCGCGCCTGATGATGTTCGACGAGCCCGCGGCCGGACTGACGCCGACCGAGTGCGGGCGGCTGGCCGGGATCGTGCGCTCGATCGCCGCGCGCGGCATCGCGGTGCTGCTGATCGAGCACGACATGCGCTTCCTGCTGCAGCTCGCGCATCGCGTGGCCGTGCTCAACTTCGGCGTCAAGATCGCCGAAGGCACGCCGGCGCAGATCCGCGTCGACCCGCAGGTGGTCGCGGCCTACCTCGGCGACGTGGCGGGGGCGCGCGATGCTTGAACTGATCGGCGTCAGCGGCGGCCACGGCCACGGCACCGTGATCGACGGCGTGAACCTGCGCGTCGCGCAGGGCGAGACGGTGGCGCTGCTCGGCCCCAACGGGGCCGGCAAGTCGACGCTGCTGGGGGCGCTGTCGGGCACGCTGGCGCAGCGCGGCGGGCGCATCCTGATGGACGGCACCGACCTCGTCGGCCTGCCCAGCCACCGCATCGTGCGCCTGGGGCTGGTGCAGGTGCCCGAGGGGCGGCGCATGTTCGCGCCGCTGTCGGTGCAGGACAACCTGAGCCTCGGCACGGTGGCGATGGCCGGGCGCCACGCCGCCGCGGTGGCGCGCCAGTTCGAGTTCGTCTACCAGCTTTTCCCTCGGCTGGCCGAGCGCCGCCGCCAGCTCGCCGGCACGCTGTCGGGTGGCGAGCAGCAGATGGTCGCGATCGGCCGCGCGCTGATGAGCGCGCCGCGCGTGCTGCTGCTCGACGAGCCGTTCCTCGGCCTGGCGCCGCTCGTCGTCGAGGAGATCCGCCGCGCGCTCGATGCCTTGCGCACGTCGGGCCTGACGATGCTGCTCGTCGAGCAGAAGCTCGACATCGCGCTGGGCTTCACGTCGCGTGCCTACGTGCTGATCAAGGGCCGCGTCGCGCTGCACGAGGCGAGCGACGTGCTCGCACGCCGGCCCGACCTCGGCCAGCTGTACTTCGAGCTGTCGCGCGCCGAGGCACCGACAACCACGGCCTGATCTCGCCCGGGAGTCCCACCATGAGCCTCGCCGACCGCCGCCTGCCCCGCGCCGCGCCGCCGCCCAGCCGCGGCGTGCACCATCTGGCGCTGAACACCGACGACATGAAGGCGACGATCGACTTCTACGCGCGCGTGCTGGGCATGCCGCTGGTGCACGCATTGCGCGTGCCGACGGGGGTCGGCGTCGGCCCCGGCAACCGCGGCAACCCGCCGTTCGAGATCCTGCGCCACTACTTCTTCGACGCCGGCGTCGAGTTCCTCGGCCCGATCGACGTCGGCGCCGGCACGCAGTCGATCTACTTCCACGACCCCAACGGCATCCGGCTCGAGTACTCGTGCCAGCGCGGCGACGGCGACGACGTACGCGTGCTCGAGCGCTGGACCCAGACGCGCGACGAGGCGCTGGACGAACTGCGCTCGCTCAGCGACGACGCGCAGTGGCTCGACGCCGTCACGCGGCACCTGCCGGCGTCGCGCTGAGCCCCTCAACCTGGAGATCACCATGTCCGACTTCGTACCGATCCGCGGCCTGCACCACTTCGCGTACCGCTGCCGCGACGCCGAGCAGACGCGCCGCTTCTACGAGGACCTGCTCGGCCTGCCGCTGACGCACATCGTGCGCGCCGACCACGTGCCGAGCACCGGCGAGTACTGCCCCTACGTGCACCTGTTCTTCGAGATGACCGACGGCAGCAGCGTCGCCTTCTTCGACCTCGGCGACGACACGGCCTCGCTGCCGTCGCCGAACACACCGCTGTGGGCCAACCACCTCGCGCTGCGCGTCGACTCGGCCGACGCCGTGCGCGAGGCAAAGCGCCGCCTCGAGGCCGCCGGCGTCGAGGTGCTCGGGCCCGTCGACCACGACGGCTTCGTGCTGTCGATCTACTTCTTCGACCCCAACGGCGTGCGCCTCGAGCTGACGACGACGACCTGTGACGCGGCGCAGCTGGCGGCCTACCGCGCCAAGGCGCGCGCCGCGTGCGACGCGTGGACGCGCGAGAAGGCGCAGCGCGCCGCGGCACCGGTGGGGGCGGCATGAGCGCCGCTGCCGTCGAGGTGCAGGCCGAGTGGGTGCACCTGCAGTACGCGCAGGTGCAGGCCTTCCGCGAGGTCTACGGCTTCGCCGGCCAGCAAGGCGTCGTGCACCTGGAGGGCGTGCGCTACACGCCCAAAGGCCGGCCGTCGCGCACGCTGCTGATCTACATGCACCCGGCGAGCACGCTGCAGCTGCTGCCGATGCCGCGCGCGATGGCGCAGCGCGGCTTCCACGTGCTTTGCGCCGGCAGCCGCTACGCGCGCAACGACAGCGCGCTGATCATGGAGAACGTCGTCGTCGACCTCGGCGCCTACGTGCGCCACGCCAAGGAGATCTGGGGCTACGAGAAGGTCGTGCTGGTGGGCTGGTCCGGCGGCGGGTCGCTGGCGCTGTTCTACCAGTCGCAGGCCGAGCGGCCGAGCGTCACGCACACGCCGGCCGGCGACCCGTGCTCGATCGTCGACGCGAAGCTCCTGCCGGCCGACGGCTTCATCCTGCAGGCGGCGCACGTCTCGCGTGCCGAGGTGCTGGCCGACTGGATCGACCCCAGCGTGCTCGACGAGAACGACCCCGACCGCCGCGACCCCGAGCTCGACCTGTACCACCCGCAGCGCAAGCCGCCGTACGACGACGACTTCGTCGCGCGCTTCCGCGCCGCGCAGCGCGAGCGCATCCGCCGCCGCACGGACTGGGTGCGCGACGTGCTCGACACGCTGCGCCGCAAGGGCGGGCTGGAGAAGGAGCGCGGCTTCGTCACGCACCGCACGATGGCCGAGCCGCGCTTCCTCGACGCGCGGCTCGACCCCAACGACCGCCCGATCGGCACCTGCTTCCTCGGCGACCCGGAGACGGTCAACAACGGCCCGGTGGGCATCGCGCGCTTCTCGACGCTGCGCGCGTGGCTGTCGCAATGGTCGCCCGAGACGAACGCGCACGGCGAGCGCTGCGCGAAGGACATCTCGGTGCCGATGCTGGCCATCGAGCACAGCGCCGACGACGCGGTGCCGCAGCCGCACACGCAGCGCGTGTTCGATGCCGCCGCCAGCCGCGACAAGACGATGACGGTGCTGCGCGGCGCGACGCACTACTTCGTCGGCCAGCCCGAGCGGCTCGCGCAGGCGGTGGACCTGTGCGCCGGCTGGATGGCCGCGCGCGGGCTCGTCGAGGGCTGAGGCGCGAAGGATCGTCGCCATGAGCGCCGAACGCCGCCGCCGCTTCGCCGAGCGCATCCGCCGGCCCGGCCTCGTCGTCGCGCCGGGCGTGTACGACGGCGTGTCGGCGCGCATCGCCGATCGCTGCGGCTTCGAGGCGCTGTACATGACGGGCTACGGCACCGTCGCGTCGCACCTGGGCCTGCCCGACGCGGGCCTCGCGACCTACAGCGACATGGTCTCGCGCGTGGCACAGATCGCGTCGCTGACGGCCACGCCGCTGGTGGCCGACGGCGACACCGGCTACGGCGGCCTGCTCAACGTGCGGCACACGGTGCGCGGCTACGAGGCCGCCGGCGCGGTCGCGATCCAGCTCGAGGACCAGGAGTTCCCGAAGAAGTGCGGCCACATGCTGGGCCGGCGCGTCGTGCCGGCCGAGGACATGGTGGCCAAGATCCGCGTGGCCGTCGACGCGCGCCGCGACCCCGACTTCCTGATCATCGCGCGCACCGACGCGCGCACCACGCTCGGCCTCGACGAGGCGCTGCGCCGCGCCGAGGCCTATGCGCGCGCCGGCGCCGACCTGCTGTTCGTCGAGTCGCCCGAGTCGGTCGACGAGATGCAGCGCATCGGCCGTACGCTCGGCGTGCCGCTGGTGGCGAACATGGTCGACGGCGGGCGCACGCCGGTGCGGCCGGCGGCGACGCTGCAGGCCCTCGGCTACCGGCTGGCGATCTTTCCCGTCACGGGCCTGCTCGCCGCCGCGGCCGCGCTCGACGGCGTGTACCGCGAGCTCAGGGCGCAGGGCTCGACCGACCGCCTCGCGACGCCGCTGTACCCGTTCAAGGACTTCGGCGCGCTGATGGGCTTCGACGACGTCGCTGCGTTCGACCGCACCTACCGCGGCATCGAGGGCGGGTTCGACGGCTGAGCGCGCGGCCGGGGTTGCGGGCGGCCTCAGCCGCCGGCGATCGTGCGCCGGAACACCAGCGGCTTGCCGCCGTGCTGGTGCTTGCACATCCAGTGCGACAGCGCGGCGTCCATGTAGTCGGCGTGCCCCGGGAACCAGCGCGCCAGCTCGTCGGCCAGTCGGCGGCACGTGGTCGTGTCGCCCTGCGCGAGCAGCGCCTCGACCTGGGCCACCGAGACGAGCACCGCCGCATGTTCGTCGGCGTGGCACTCGCGCGCCGGAAAGCCGGTGGACGTCATCCACGCGTCCTCCTGCGCGAAGTGCGCCTGCAGGTGCGACTTGACGACGGCCAGCCGTGCCGGCAGCGCGTCGTCGGCGGCCGCCTGAAGCGCGGCGACGACGGCGACGAACTCCTCGTGGCAGCGGTCCATCGGCGCGAAGCCGAGCAGCAGCTTGTCGCTCCAGCGCAGCGGCGCGTCGGTGGTCGAGGAAGGTGGCGGTGCAGTCGTCACTTCAGGAACAGCAGCAGGGCCAGCAGTGTCAGGAAGGCGAGCAGGATACGGCGAAACAGCGTCTCGTCGAGGTGGCGGCGCACCGTGCGGCCGAACCACAGGCCGGCGGCCATCGGCACCAGCGCCAGCGTCGACAGCAGCAGCTCGGTCGCGCCGATGCGCCCGTGCAGCGCCATCGTCCCGTACAGCGGCAGCGCGCCGGCGAGGTAGATCATGCTGATGCTGCCGACGAACTCGTCGCGCCTGAGCCGCAGCGCGACGAGGTAGGTGATGACCACCGGCCCCATCAGCGCCGACACGCCGCCGAGCAGCCCTGACATCAGCCCGACGCCGACGCCGACGACGCGCTCGCGCCCCGGATCGATGTGCAGCGTCGGGCGCAGCGCCGTCAGCGCGACGGCCAGCAGCACCGCGAACGCGACCATGTTCGCCAGCTGCGACGGCGTCAGCGACAGCGTCAGCCGCACCGTGACGACGGTCGCGACGCACTGCGCGGCGATCAGCCCGCCGAAGCGGCGCAGCGTGTCGACGGGCCGCGCGCCCTCGGCCGCCTGCAGCAGGTTCGACAGCAGCACCGGGATCGCCAGCAGCGCGATGGCCTGCACGCTGGGGAGGCCCAGCGACAGCAGCGGCATCGCCACCAGCGGCAGCCCGACGCCCAGCGCCCCCTTGATGCTGCCGCCGGCGACGAAGGCCAGCGCGAACAGCAGCCACGGGAAGCCGGCGGTCAGCAGGTCCGCCGTCACCGGGCGGGGGGCGAGGATCGGCGCGCCGGCGACGCTGTCAAGGGCGCGCGGCGACGCACGGCGACGAACGGCCTTCGCGCGTCGCGCGGTCTCACTCGGCCTTCAGGTCGGCGACCTTGGCCGCGCGCGCCATGCGCTCGTTCTCGCTGGCGATCACTCGCCCGTACTCGGCCGCGCCGGCGCCGACCGGCTCGATCACGGCCGTCTCGAACGTCTTGACCAGTTCCGGGTCCTTGACCACCTCGGCGATCTCGCGCGCGATGCGGTCGACGGCCGGCTGCGGCGTGCCCGCGGCGGCCATCACGCCGATGACGACCGAGAAGTCGAAGCCCGGCACCGTCTCGGCGATGGCCGGCACGTCGGGCGCCTGCGGCGAGCGCTTCGGCGCGTTGCTGGCCAGCAGGCGCACCTGGTTCGTCTTCACGAAGCCGAGCATCGACGGCAGCGCCGCGACGGAGAAGTCGACCTGCCCGCCGACCAGTGCCGGCGTCGACTGTCCCGAGCCGCGGTACGGGATGTGGCGGATCTTCAGGTCCAGCGCGGCCTTCAGCGCCTCCATCGTCAGGTGGTGCGTGCTGCCGATGCCCGACGAGCCATAGGTGAACTCGTCGGGCTTGGACTTCACGAGCGCGACGAACTCGGCGAAGTTGTTGACGCCGGTCTTCGGGTGCGCGACGACGTACAGCGGCGAGCGCGCGATCAGCGACACCGGCAGGATGTCCTTGCCGACCTGGTACGGCGCCGACTTGTTGACCAGCGGCGTGATCGACAGCATCGATCCGTCGGAGACGATGAACGCATGGCCGTCGGAGGGCGTGCTCTGCATCAGCGCCTGGTAGGCGACGACGCCGTTGCCGCCGGGCTTGTTGTCGACGACGACCTCGTGGCCCAGTCGCGCCGTGAGCCGGTGCGCCACCGCGCGGGCCACCGAGTCGGGCAGGCCCCCGGGCGCGTACGGCACGATGAACTTGACCTGCTTGGCCGGATAGGCCGTCTGGGCCGTCGCGATCCAGGGGGTCAACGCCAGGGCCAGGGCCAGGGCGGACAGGGTTCGGCGGTGCATCGCGTGTCTCCTCGGGGCGTGGGGCCGATGCCTTGCGGCATGCTTTTAATTAGACTTCTAAAATATTTCATTGTCCGGGCTCGCTTGACGGCTGTCAACGCGGGAAGCCCTTTGCGCCCGCGGTGGGTGCCCGAGATCGAAGGAGAGCACATGCCGGCCGAGTCCCCGCTGTTTCGCGTGCGTGTCGTGCGTGCCGAGCCGGCCGCGCGCGGCATCACGCGCTTCGAGCTGCGCGACCCCGCGGGGCGCGAGCTGCCGCCGTTCACCGCCGGCGCGCATATCGCGGTGCGCACGCCCGGCGGCGCGATGCGTCACTACTCGCTGGCCAGCGACCCGGCCGAACGCGACCGCTACGTCATCGCCGTCAAGCGCGAGGACGCCGGCCGCGGCGGCTCGCGCAGCCTCGTCGACGGCGTGCGCGCGGGCGACGCGCTCGAGATCGGTCCCCCCGACAACCAGTTCGCGCTCGACGAGCGCGCGCGCAACGTGCTGCTCATCGCCGGCGGCATCGGCATCACGCCGATGATGGCGATGCTCGCGACGCTCGTGCGCGAGGTCGACGAGGGCAGCCCGCGACGCTTCAGGCTCGTCTACCTGACGCGCGACGCCGAGGGCACGGCCTTCCTCGACGAGCTGCGACGCCCCGCCTATGCGCCGCACGTCGTGATCCACCACGACGGCGGCGACCCGGCGAACGCGTACGACCTGTGGCCGCTGCTCGAGAAGCCGGGCAGCGTCGCCGGCCAGCACGTCTACTGCTGCGGACCGAAGGCGCTGATGGACGCGGTGCGCGACATGACGGGCCACTGGCCGGCGAGTGCGGTGCACTTCGAGAGCTTCGGCGCCGACACCGCGGCGCACGCCGACGACACGGCGTTCGAGGTCGTGCTCGCGAAGAGCGGCCTGACGCTGCAGGTGCCGGTGGGCCGCACGATCCTCGAGGTCGCGCGCGCGCACGGCGTGAGCGTGCCCAGCTCGTGCGAGAGCGGCACCTGCGGGTCGTGCAAGACGCGTCTGCTCGAAGGCGAGGCCGATCACCGCGACCTCGTGCTGCTCGACGACGAGAAGGCCGACCACGTGATGGTGTGCGTCTCGCGCGCGAAGGGCGCGCGGCTGGTGGTGGACCTGTGAGCGGCGCCGTGGCGTCGGTCGAAGACCCGCCTTCGAATCCGCTTCGCTTCGGCGTGCTCGGCCTCGGGCGCGCGTTCACGCTGATGGTGCCCACGTTCGAGCGCAACGCACGCGTGCGGCTCGTCGCCGCGTTCGACCCGCGCGACGGCGCGCGCGACGCGTTCGCTGCGACGTTCGGCGGCACGGCGCACGCGTCGGCGCAGGCCGTGTGCGCCGACCCGGCGGTCGAATGGGTCTACGTCGCGACGCCGCACCAGTTCCACGCCGAGCACGTGCGCCTCGCGGCTGCGCACGGCAAGCACGTGCTGGTCGAGAAACCGATGGCGCTGACGCTGGCCGACTGCGACGCGATGATCGACGCGTGCGAGCGCGCCGGCGTGCACCTGCTGGTGGGCCACAGCCACAGCTACGACGCGCCGGTGCGGCTGGCGCGCGAGCTGATCGACGCCGGGCGCATCGGCCGCGTGCGCCTGGTGCACGCGATGCAGTACACCGACTTCCTGTACCGCCCGCGCCGGCCCGAGGAGCTCGACACCGCACGCGGCGGCGGCGTCGTGCACAGCCAGGCGGCGCACCAGGTCGACGTCGTGCGCCTGCTCGCCGGCGGCGTCGTGCGCAGCGTGCGCGCCGCGACGGGGCGCTGGGACCCGGCAAGGCCGACCGAAGGCGCCTACAGCGCGCTGCTGACGTTCGACGACGGGGCCTTCGCCAGCGTGACCTACAACGGCTACGGCTACTACGACACCGACGTGTTGATGGACGGCGTCGGCGAGCTCGGCCAGCCGAAGGCGCCCGACGCCCATGCCCAGACCCGCGCGCGCCTGGAGGCGGTGAGCGACGAAGCCCAGGAGGCGGCGCTGAAGGCCGAGCGCAACTTCGGCGGCCGGCTGTACCAGCCGTCGCCGCCGCAGGCTCCGGCGGCGTGGCAGCATTTCGGCCCGGTCGTCGTCAGCGGCGAGCGCGGCGACCTGCGGCTCACGCCGACCGGCGTGCAGCTGATCGACGACGGCGGCGCGCGGTTCGTCGCCGCGCCCGCGCCCGAGGTGCCGCGCAGCGAGGTCGTCGACGAACTGTGGGCGGTGGCACGGCAGGGTCAGCCGCCGGTGCACGACGGGCGCTGGTCACGCGCGACGGTCGAGGTCTGCCTCGCGATGCTCGACAGCAGCCGCCTCGGGCGCGACGTGAGCCTGCAACGGCAGGTTGGGCTGCAAGGGCGCGCGGGGACGGCACGATGAGCGCGCACGACCACACCCGCGCGTTGCTGCGGCACTGGCGCGAGGCCGTGCCCGACGACCGGCTGGCGCACCTGATCCGCGACGTCGCGCGCGCACAGATGCGCGCGCTGCAGCAGCGCCTCGCGCCGCACGGCGTGTCGTTCGGGCACTGGACCTACCTGCGCATCCTGTGGATCAAGGACGGCCTGACGCAGCGCGAGCTCAGCGAGCTGGCCGGCGTGATGGAGCCCACCACGTTCAGCGCGGTCAAGGCGATGGAGGCGCAGGGGCTGATCGAGCG
>JBBION010000070.1:9726-11077 GCA_037443345.1 Rubrivivax sp.
CGTCGGCCCAGACGCAGGTGGCCTCGAACGCGCGCCAGTCGGTCGTCTTCGGCACGATGGCCTGGAACGCGCACACCCCGCGCGGGATCGCATGCTCGCCGGTGCCGATGGCCGCGCCGCCGGCGTCGAACGCGCGCACCGCGTCGAGCATCTGCTTGCGGAACTCGACGATCGCGAGGTCGCTCGCGCCGAGGCGCTCGTGCGTGCGGTCGGCGATCGGGCCCATCGAGACCCACATCGCGACGTCCTGGTTCGGGAACCCGCTGATGCCGGTGAAGTTGCCCGCCTTCATCGCCTGGCGGTCCTGCCAGAAGCGGTTGTCCTCGTTGCGCAGCGGGCGGTACTGCGCGTCGAGGTCGACGCCCGCCGTCTGGTGCAGGAACTTGCGCCAGGTCTCGGTCTCGGGCGTCTGCGACGGGTGGCCCCAGGCGATGAAGTAGAACGCCGTGTGCGTGTCGTCGGCCGGCACGTTGACGTTGGCCACGTTGTACAGGTTGTTCGGCGGGATCAGCACCGTCGATGGCGCGACGAACACCGTCGAGCGCACGTAGTCGTGCGTCGCGGCGTTCTGGATCGGTCGCCGGATCGCCGCGTAGCGGAAGCCGTACGGCGCCGTCTGCACCTGCAGGCGCGGTGCCTTGTCGGTCGACGGGCGCAGCCACAGCTGCGACGTGGCCTTGGCGCCGTCGACGCGCGCGGGCACCATGTCCGACGAGTGCAGGCTCGAGCTGTGCGCCGAGTCGATCGCGCCTTCGAGGATCTGCGCCCAGTTGCACGGCAGCAGCACCTTGGCGATGCTCACGCGCGTGTCCTCGGTGGGTGCCCACGGCGGCGGCACGAACTCGGGCACCGCGTCGGCGGGGCCGAACCAGCCCCACACCACGCCGCCCCACTCGCGCACCGGGTAGGCCTTGTGCCTGACCTTGTCGACCAGGCCGCTGGCCGCAGGCTCCGACACCATCTCGAGCACGTGGCCGGCGACGTCCATCTTCCAGCCGTGGTACAGGCAGCGCAGGCCGCCTTCCTCGTTGCGGCCGTAGACGAGCGAGGCGCGCCGGTGCGGGCACTTCTCGTCGAGCACGCCGACGCGGCCGTCGCTGTCGCGGAACACGACGAGGTCCTCGCCGAGCACGCGCGCCTTGACCGGCGTGCCGTCGGGCTCGCCCACCTCCTCGATCAGGCACACCGGCAGCCAGTGGCGCCGCATCAGCCGGCCCATCGGCGCGTCGCCGACGACACGGCACAGCAGGTCGTTCTCTTGCGCGGTGATCATGGCGCGTCTCCCCGGCCGCGAACGCGGCACCTGATGCTTAGGCGCCTAATTTTACGGGGCGCGGGGCGCCGGCGCTAG
>JBBION010000071.1:0-10937 GCA_037443345.1 Rubrivivax sp.
CGATCGCCGCCGAGCAGCAGCGCCGCATCGCCGAGGCGGCGGCCGCGCACGCGTGGGTGGTGGCCGACACGACGCCGCTGATGACGGCCGTCTACAGCGAACTGCTGTTCGACGACCGCTCGCTGCACGGCATGGCGGCGCAGGCGCACCGCGGCTACGCGGCGACGCTGCTGACGGCCGTCGACCTGCCGTGGGAGCCCGACGGCCTGCAGCGCGACGGCCCGCACGTGCGCGCGCCGGTCGACCGCCTGGTGCGGCGGGCGCTGGTCGAGCACGGGCTCGCGTGGTCGGTGGTCGGCGGGGTCGGCGAGGCCCGCGTCGAGGCCGCACTCGACGCGCTGACGCCGCTGCTGCGCGCGCACGCCGCGCCCGACGCCGGGCTGTTCACCCGGCTGGCGCAGCGCGAGGCGGCACAGGCGGCGTGGACCTGGGTGTGCCGCGAGTGCGACGTGCCCGACTGCGAGCACGCGGCGCGGCAGCTGCGGCGTGGCGCGGGCGGCCGAGGGTCACCCTAGATCCGGCAGTTGGGCGCGTCCGAGCGGGGTGTCATCGGGCGCGCGGGCAAGGCGCGAAGCGCAGCGATGGCGCGTGCCATCGCGAGCATTCGCAACGCCGCGCGCGTGCCCGAGGGCGGCTCGATCGGGCGTGCAGCGCCCTCACCCGGACGGGGACCGGGGCCGTGGCCGTGGCCGTGGCCGAGAATGCCCGCGTCGACACGCCCTTGCACGCGCATGCCAGCGGTGAACTGCCGGATCTAGGGTCACTGCACCGCCGCGCTCGACGGCGGCTGGTCGGTCGGCGGCGTGAACAGCTCGCCGACGTCGACGGCGTCGAAGCGGTAGTGCGCGCCGCAGAAGTCGCAGCCCACCTCGGCTTCGCCGCGCTCGGCGATCAGCGAGTCGACCTCGTCGCGCCCGAGCCCGAGCAGCATGCGCGCGACGCGCTCGCGCGAGCAGGTGCACGCGAAGCGCGGGTGCAGCGGCTCGAAGCGGCGCAGCGTCTCCTCCCAGAACAGGCGGCGCAGGATCGTGTCGACGTCGAGCGTCAGCAGCTCGTCGCGCGTCAGCGTGGCCGCGAGGTGCGCGATGCGATTGAAGTGCTCGTTCAACCCGATCTCGTCCTCGTTGCGCGCGCCGAGGTTGCCCGCGCCCTCGACCGGCAGGCGCTGGATCAGCAGGCCCGCGGCGACGTCGTCGCTGGCCGCGAGCACCAGGCGCGTGTCGAGCTGCTCGGACTGCAGCATGTAGTGCTCGAGCACCTGCGCGAGGTGCTGCAGCGGCTCGCGGCGGTCGCCGTGCAGCGGCACGATGCCCTGGTACGGCTGCTGGCCCGGCAGGCGGTCCTTGGGGTCGAGCGTGATCGCGCAGCGCCCCTGCCCGTGCACGTTGAGCAGCGCCTCGAGCCGCGCGTCGGCGCTCACGTCGCCGACGACCTTGGCCGTGGCGCGGAACGCGAGGTCGGGCTGCACCTCGACCACCGCCAGCTTGACCGGCCCATCGCCGTGCATCTGCAGCACCAGCGCGCCGTTGAACTTGATGTTCGACTGCATCAAGGCGCCGGCGGCCGCCATCTCGCCGAGCAACTCGCGCACCGGCGCCGGGAACGCGCCCAGGCCGCCCGCGGCAGGGTCGCGCCGCCGCAGCAGCTCGCGCCAGCCGCGGGTCAGCCGCACCAGCATGCCGCGCACCGGCAGGCCCTCGAACAGGAACTTGTGCAGTTCGTCCATGCCGTGCCAGTCAATCCTGTCCGTCGACGCGCTCGAGGTGCGTGCGGTGGCGTCGGGCCTGGTCGACGTAGTGCGCCGCGCTCCACTGCAGACGCGCGACCTGCTCGGCCGTCAGTTCGCGCACGACCTTCGCGGGGCTGCCGACGATCAGCACGCCGTCCGGGAACTCCTTGCGCTCGGTCACGAGCGAGCCGGCGCCGACGATGCAGTGCCGGCCGATCTTCGCGCCGTTGAGGATCACCGCCTGGATGCCGACCAGCGTGCCGTCGCCGATCGTGCAGCCGTGCAGCATGGCCTGGTGGCCGATCGTGCAACCCGCGCCGATGCTCAGCTCGATGCCGAAGTCGGTGTGCAGCACGCCGCCCTCCTGCACGTTGCTGCGCGCGCCGATGCGGATCCAGTCGTTGTCGCCGCGCACCGTGGCGCCGTACCACACGCTGGCGTCCGCGCCGATCTCGACGCGGCCGATCACCGCGGCGCTGTCGGCCACCCAGGCGCCGGGGGCGATGCGCGGCATGTCGTCGCCGAGACGGTAGATGGCCATCGGGCCTCCAGAAATGCAACGGATAGCATTGTAGGAATGGAGCTTCGCGCACAGGCCCTGCAGGCCATCACGGCGCCGCACCCGCAAGCCAAGGTCGAGGCCACACGGGCGCTTTGGCAAGCGCTTGCGCGCGGCGCACCCCTCGACACCCGCGCCGTGCTCGAGGAGCCGCCTGGCCTGCCGGGTCGCCCGCAACGCCCGCGCCTCGTCGCCCCGGCACGCGTGCCGCAGCGCTCGGTGCACACCGCCGAAGGCCGCGCCGCCCTGCTGCACGCCATCGCGCACATCGAATTCAACGCGATCAACCTCGCGCTCGACGCCGTGTGGCGCTTCGCCGGCCTGCCGGCCGACTTCTACCGCGACTGGCTGCGCGTCGCGGCCGAGGAAGCGCAGCACTTCACGCTGCTCGCCGAGCACCTGCGCACCCTCGGCCACGCCTACGGCGACTTCGACGCGCACGACGGCCTGTGGGCGATGGCCGAGAAGACGAAGCACGACTTCGTCGCGCGCATGGCGCTCGTGCCGCGCACGCTCGAGGCGCGCGGGCTCGACGCGACGCCGGCGATCCAGCGCAAGCTCGCCCGCGCCGGCGACGCACGCGCGGTCGAGATCCTCGACGTGATCCTGCGCGACGAGGTCGGCCACGTCGCGATCGGCAACCGCTGGTACCGCTGGGCCTGCGCGCGCGACGGGCTCGACCCGGTGGGGCACCACGCGGTGGTCGCGCAGCGCCATGGCGCACCGAGACTCAAGCCGCCCTTCAACGTCGAGGCACGGCGCGCCGCGGGCTTCGACGACGACGAGATCGCGGCACTGTCGGGCTGACCGGGCGTCGAGCCAGGTGACCTGACGGCGGTGCGCAGCTCCCGCGCCGCGCCCTCAACCCCGCGGATGGTGCTGCGCGTGCAACTGGCGCAGCCGCTCGCGCGCGACGTGGGTGTAGATCGTCGTCGTGCCGATGTCGGCGTGGCCGAGCAGCATCTGCACCGCACGCAGGTCGGCACCGTGGTTGAGCAGGTGCGTGGCGAACGCGTGGCGCAGCGTGTGCGGCGACAGCGGCGCCGTGATGCCGGCCTGCCGCGCGTGCTTCTTGACCAGTTGCCAGAACATCTGCCGCGTCATCGGCCCGCCGCGCGCGGTGACGAACAGCGCGTCGCTGGCCTGGCCGCCCAGGATCGCGCCGCGCGCCTCGCCCAGGTAGCGCTGCAGCCAGCGCAGCGCCTCGTCGCCGAACGGCACCAGCCGCTCCTTCGCGCCCTTGCCGGTGACGCGCAGCACGCCCTCGGCGAGGGCGACCTGCACGGTGCGGATCGTCACCAGTTCGCTGACGCGCAGGCCGCTGGCGTACATCAGCTCGAGCATCGCGCGGTCGCGCAGGCCCAGCGGCCGCTCGACGCCGGGGGCGGCGAGCAGCGCCTCGACCTGCGCTTCCGACAGCGTCTTGGGCACGCGCAACGGCTGCTTCGCGGCAAGCAGCTTGAGCGTCGGGTCGGCGGCGACGCGCCGCTCGCGCAGCGCCCAGCGGAAGTAGCGCTTGAACACCGTCAGGCGCCGGTTCGCGCTCGTCGCGCGCGAGTCGGCGTGGCGCGCCGCCATGTAGGCGAACAGGTCGCTCTCGCGCGTGTCGTCGAGCGCTCGCGCGCCCGGCTGCTGCGCGAGCCAGCGCGCGTACAGCGTCAGGTCGCGCCGGTACGCGGCCAGCGTTTGCGCGGCCAGGCCGTCCTCGAGCCACACGGCGTCGAGGAAGAGATCGATCGCCGCCAGGCTGGCGGCCGGTAGGTCGGGCGTCGGGGCCATGAAAAAGGCCACCCGCAGGTGGCCGGGTGCGACGGGCCGCCCGCGCTCAGTCGAGCGTGAGCTTCTGCTTGGCGACGACTTCCTTGTACACCGCCAGCTCGGCCTTGATCTGCTCGGCGAACTGCTCGGGCGTGTTGCCGACGATCAGCGAGCCGGTGTCCTCGATGCGCCGGCGCACGTCGGCGTCCTGCAGCACCGTCTTGACGGCGGCGTTGACGCGGTCAACGACGGCACGCGGCGTGCCCTTGGGCGCGAGGATGCCGTAGTACGCCATGCGGTTGACCGGCCCGAGCCCCACCTCGGCGAACGTCGGCACGTTGGGGATCGCGGCCAGCCGCTGCGGCGCGGCGACGACGATCGGCACCAGCCGCCCGTCGCGGATGAACGGCAGCGCCGACGGCAGGTTGTCGAAGATGATCGGCACCTGCCCCGCCACCGTGTCCTGCAGCGCGGGGCCGGCGCCGCGGTACGGGATGTGCGTCATGAACGTGCCCGACAGGCTCTTGAACAGCTCGGTCTGCAGGTGGCCGATGCCGCCCGTGCCCGAGCTGGCGTAGCTGTACTTGCCCGGGTTGCGCTTCAGCACCTCGACGAAGGTCTTGTAGTCCTTGCCCGGGAACGACGGGTGCACCGCGATCACGTTCGGCGTCGCGGCGATGTTGACGATCGCGACCATGTCGGTCAGCGGGTCGTACGGGATCTTGGGGTTGATCGCCGGGTTCGCCGCCGTCGTCGACACCGTGGCCATGCCGAGCACGTGGCCGTCGGGCGGCGACTTGATCATCTCGACGGCGCCGATCACGCCGCCGGCGCCGGCCTTGTTCTCGACCAGCACCTGCTGGCCCAGCGTCGCGCCGAGTTTCTCGGAGACGATGCGCGCGACGATGTCGGTCGTGCCCCCGGGCGCGAACGGCACGATCAGCCGCACCGGCTTGGTGGGATAGGCCTGCGCCCACGCGGGCACGGCGGCGAACGGGGCCGTGGCGGCGAGGCTCAGCGCGGCCAGGGTCTTGAGGGTCTGTCGTCTGGACATGCGGGCGATCTCCGGAATCGATGCGAGGTGGGGCGCACCGGCACGCGGCCGGGCACGGCAGCCGGTGATTGTGACCGCTGGAAGCGGGCGCGGTTCGCCGACACGGCCTAGCGATGACCCTAAGCGCGGCCTTGACTGGCCCGCCATCGGGCCCCGGCGGGGCCAGGGGCTGCGACTGGCACACTGCCGGGGGTGGACCTCGCCTGGCTGCTGCTGCCCGACTTCGTACTGATCGCGTGCGGCTTCCTGATCTGCCGCTACACCGCGCTCGACCGCCCGGTGTGGGAGGCCGCCGAGCGGCTCGTCTACTACCTGCTGTTCCCGGTGCTGCTGTTCGGCGCCATCGTGCGCAACCCGCTGTAGCCGACCTCGATGGCCGCGCTGTCGGGCAGCGGGCTGGCGGTGGTGGGGGCAGGCATCGTGCTCGCCTACGCGCTGCGTGCGTGGCCCGGCGTCGACGCGCGCGCGCATGCCGCCGGGGCGCAGACGGCGTTTCGCTTCAACTCGTACGTCGCGCTCGCGCTGGCCGAGCGGCTCGGCGGCGCGCCCGCGGTGGCCGCGATCGCGGTGCTGGTGTCGGTGTGCGTGCCGCTGTGCAACGTGGCCGCGGTGTGGCCGCTGGCGCACCACGGCGGGCACGGCTACCTGCGCGAGCTGGCGCGCAACCCGCTGATCCTGGCCACCGTCGCCGGGCTGGCCGGCAACCTGATGGGCCTGAAGCTGCCCGAGGTCGTCGGCACGACGTTGCACCGCATCGGCGGGGCGGCGCTGCCGCTCGGGTTGATGGCCGTCGGTGCGGGCCTGCGCGTCGGCGCGCTGCGCGACGCGCCGAAGCTCGCCGCCGCGCTGCTCGCGATCCGCCACGCGGTGCTGCCGGCGCTGGCGCTCGCGATCGTCGCGTGGGCCGTGGACCTGCCGCCGCTGCAGCAGCTGGCCATCGTGGTGTTCGCCGCGCTGCCCACCGCGTCGAGCGCCTACGTGCTCGCGGCGCGGCTCGGCGGGCACGCGAGCTACGTCGCCGGGCTCGTGACGCTGTCGACGCTGCTCGGCATGGCGAGCATCCCGCTCGCGCTCAGCGCGTTGCGCTGGCTGCAGCCGCTGTAACCGCCCCGGCCGCGGGCGCCTGCGCGAGCGCCCAGTCGACGTGCTCGCGCACGAGCGGCGACACGCCGTCGCGCCGCGCCGCGAGCGCGGCACGCACCGCGTCGGCCAGCGCGCCGTCGATCCCGGCGCGCAGCGCGTTGCCCAGCGCGACGGCGACGTTGCGCTGCCAGCGCTCGAAGCCGATGCGCCGGATCGCGCTGCCTTCGGTCGCGCGCAGGAAGCGCGCCTCGTCCCAGGTCCACAGCGCGAGCAGCGTCGGCGCCACGAAGTCGTCGCGCACGTCGAAGTCGGGCAACGTGCTGCGCCGCGCGTACTTGTTCCACGGGCACGCGAGCTGGCAGTCGTCGCAGCCGTAGATGCGGTTGCCGATCAGCGGCCGCAGTGCGGGCGGGATCGGCCCCGGGTGCTCGATCGTCAGGTACGAGATGCAGCGCCGCGCGTCGAGCCGGTACGGCGCGACGATGGCCCGCGTCGGGCACGCGTCGAGGCACGCGGTGCAGGTGCCGCAGTGCGCCTCGACGGCCGGCGTCGCGGGCAGCGCGAGGTCGACGTAGATCTCGCCGAGGAACACCATCGAGCCGCCGTCGCGCGCGAGCGCCAGCGTGTGCTTGCCGCGCCAGCCCAGCCCGCTCCTCACGGCCAGTTCGACCTCGAGCACCGGCGCCGAGTCGGTGAACACGCGGTGGCCGAACGGCCCGACGGCCTCGGCGAGCCGCTCGGCCAGGCGCTGCAGCCGCGTGTGCAGCACCTTGTGGTAGTCGCGTCCGCGGGCGTACAGCGACACCGTCGCGTCGAGCGGACGCGCCAGCCGCTGCCACTCGACGGCCTGCCAGCCGTCGGCGTCGTCGCGGCCGTGGCGATCGTCGCGACCACGCGGCAGGTAGTCCATGCGCGCCGTGACCACCGACACCGTGCCCGGCACCAGGGCGGCCGGGCGCGCGCGGGTCATCCCGTGGCGCGCCATGTAGTCCATCGCCCCGTGGAAGCCCGCGGCCAGCCAGGCCTGCAGCCCCGGCTCGGCGTCGGCGAGGTCGATGCCCGCGACCCCGATCTGTGAGAATCCGAGCGCACGCGCCCAGGCCTGCAACTGCCCGACCAGCGCAGGCCCGTCGACGCCATGCCGCTGCCCCATCGCCCGATTCTAGAAACGCGCACCCTCGACTGGCCCGACGAGGCAGCCTGCGCCGCCACCGCCGCCGCGCTCGCCGCGGCACCCGACGTGCGCGACGCCGTCGTCGAGCTGCACGGCGCACTCGGCGCCGGCAAGACGACGTTCGTGCGCCACCTGCTGCGTGCGCTGGGCGTGCGCGGGCGCGTCAAGAGCCCGACCTACGCGCTGATGGAACCGTACGAGGTCGACGGGCTCGCGGTGTCGCACTTCGATTTCTACCGCTTCGCCGATCCGCGCGAGTGGGTCGACGCCGGGCTGCGCGACGTGTTCGCGGCGCCGGGCCTGAAGCTCGTCGAGTGGCCCGACCAGGCCGCCGGGCTGCTGCCGCCTTGCGACCTGCGCGTGGAACTCGAGGTGCTCGCCGACGATCGACGCCGCGTGACCGTGCACGCCTCCACCCCACGCGGACGGGCCCTGCTCGCCGCCATCGCCGCATGACGCTGCCGCGACGGCGCGTGCTCCAGGGCGCCGGCGCGTTCGTGCTCGCGTTCGGCGCCACCCGCGGCGCCCACGCCCGCACCGTCGTCGCGGTGCGCGTGTGGCCGGCCGACGAGTACACGCGCATCACGCTCGAGTCCGACGGCGCGCTGAGCGCGAAGACGCAGCACCTGGCGTCGCCCGACCGCCTCGTGATCGACATCGACGACCTCGAGCTCGACGGCGCGCTGCGCGAGCTGGTCGGCAAGGTGAGCCCCGACGACCCGTTCATCGCCGGCGTGCGCGTGGGCCAGTACCAGCCGCGTGTCGTGCGGCTGGTGATCGACCTCAAGCAGCCGGTGCGGCCGCAGTCGTTCACCCTCGACCCGGTGGCGGCCTACGGCCACCGCTTCGTCGTCGACCTGCACCCCACCATCGAACCCGACCCGCTGCTGGCGCTGATCCGCGACAAGGAGCGCGCCGAGGAAGCCGCGCGCCAGTCGGTGCAGGACGCGCTGGGCGAGTTCATCGGCCGCCTCGACCGCCCGCGCCCGCCTGGCGCCCCCGCGCCGCGGGCCGAGGCGCCGGCGCCGGTGCAGACGCCCGCGCCGCCGCACCCGTCGGCGGCGGCACAGAAGCGGATCGACCGCCTGATCGTCGTCGCGATCGACCCCGGCCACGGCGGCGAGGACCCCGGCGCGATCGGCCCCACCGGGCTGCGCGAGAAGGACGTCGTCCTGGCGATCGCGCTGAAGCTGCGCGACCGCCTGAACCGCCAGCCCGGCATGCGTGCGATGCTCACGCGCGACGCCGACTACTTCGTGCCGCTGCAGGAGCGCGTGCGCAAGGCGCGCCGCGTGCAGGCCGACCTGTTCGTCTCGGTGCACGCCGACGCCTTCATGCGCCGCGAGGCGCGCGGCGCGAGCGTCTACGCGCTGAGCACCAACGGCGCGACGAGCGCGGCCGCGCGCTGGATGGCGCAGCGCGAGAACGCGTCGGACCTCGTGGGCGGCATCAACGTGCGCGCCGCCGACGCGCAGGTCATGCGCGCGCTGCTCGACATGAGCACGACCGCGCAGATCAAGGACAGCCTGCGCGTCGGGCGCGAGGTGCTCGGCCAGATGGAGCGCATCGGCAACCTGCACAAGCCGCGCGTCGAGCAGGCCGGTTTCGCGGTGCTCAAGGCGCCCGACATCCCGAGCATCCTCGTCGAGACGGCGTTCATCTCGAACCCCGAGGAGGAGCGCAGGCTGCGCGACGCGCGCTACCAGCGCCAGGTCGTCGAGGCCGTGGCCACCGGCATCGTGCGCTACTTCGCGCGCAACCCGCCGCTGGCGCGCAACCGCACGCTGTGACCGCGCTCAGCGCGCTGCCGTGCCGGCGTCGCCCTCGCCGTCGATGACGCGCGCGACGTGCCGCGCCTTGCAGCCGCCGATCGCCGCGATCAACCCCGGCACCAGGACCAGCGCCCAGATCAGCTGGCTCAGGTGCTGCTGCACGAACGGCCGCTGGCCGAACGCATGGCCCGCGGCGGTGAGCCCGAGCACCCACACCAGCGCGCCGGCGACGTTGTAGGCCGTGAAGCGGGCGCGCCCCATCGCGGCGACGCCGGCCACGAACGGCGCGAACGTGCGGATCAACGGCATGAATCGCGCGAGCACGACCGTGGTGCCGCCGTGGCGCTCGTAGAACCTGTGCGCGGCATCGAACGCACGACGGTCGAACCAGCGCGAGTGCTCCCAGCGGAAGACCTTCGGCCCCAGTGCGCGGCCCACCGTGTAGTTGACCTGGTCGCCGGCGATCGCCGCGGCCAGCAGCACGCCGGCGGCCACGGGCCAGGACATCGCGCCGACGCCGGACAGCGTGCCGGCGACGAACAGCAGCGAGTCGCCGGGCAGGAACGGCATCACGACGAGCCCGGTCTCGACGAACACGACGGCGAACAGCAGCGCGTAGACCCACGCGCCGTGGTCGTGCACGAAGACGCCGAGGTGGCGGTCGACGTGCAGCACGGCCTCGAGCAGGAACGTGGCGGCGTCCATCGCGGCCATTATCGGTGTGCCGCCTAGAATCCCCGGCTCGATGAATGCCCCGCTGCCCGCTCGCCGACCGATCCGCGAGCTGCCCGACGAGCTGGTCAGCCAGATCGCCGCCGGCGAGGTCATCGAGCGGCCGGCGTCGGTGGTGCGCGAACTCGTCGACAACGCGCTCGACGCCGGTGCGCGCAGCGTGACGGTGCGCCTGGTCGAAGGCGGCGTGCGCGCGATCGTCGTCGAGGACGACGGCGCGGGCATCCCGGCGGCCGAGCTGCCGCTGGCCGTCAAGCGCCACGCAACCAGCAAGATCGCCAACCTCGCCGAACTCGAGCGCGTCGCGACGATGGGCTTTCGCGGCGAGGCGCTGGCCGCGATCGCGTCGGTGGCCGAGCTCGTGATCACCACCCGCGACGGCGAGGCCGCGCACGCGCACCGGCTCGACGCGCGCAGCGGCGAGCTGGCGCCGGCGGCGCGCGCGGTGGGTACCAGCGTCGAGGTGCGCGAGCTGTTCTTCGCGACGCCGGCGCGGCGCAAGTTCCTGAAGACGCCGGCCACCGAGTTCGCGCACGCGCTCGACGCGGTGCGCCGCCACGCGCTGGCGCGCCCCGACGTCGCGTTCGCGGTCTGGCACGACGGCCGGCTCGCCGCGCAGTGGCGTGCCGCCGGCACCGCGCAGCGCGTCGCCGACGTGCTCGGCGACGAGTTCGTCGCCGCCAGCCGCGAGTTCGCGCGCGACGCCGGGCCGCTGCAGCTGGCCGGGCGCGTCGGGCTGCCCGAAGCGGCACGCAGCCGCGCCGACCAGCAGTACGTGTTCGTCAACGGCCGCTTCGTGCGCGACCGCCTGATCGCGCACGCGCTGCGCAGCGCCTACGACGACCAGCTGCACGGCAGCCGCCAGCCGGCGTACGTGCTGTTCCTGACGATCGCGCCCGACCTCGTCGACGCCAACGTGCACCCGACGAAGATCGAGGTGCGCTTCCGCGATTCGCGCGCGGTGCACGAGGCGGTGCGCCGCGCGGTGGCCGACGCGCTGGCGCCGTCGCGTGCGACGCCGCCTGGAGTGGCCGCGACGACGGCGACGGGCACGGTGCCCGCGGCCGCAGCGGCCC
>JBBION010000072.1:0-10907 GCA_037443345.1 Rubrivivax sp.
CCCGCCACGCCTGCGCCGCCCGGTGCTGCCGCGCCGGCCCCGGCCGCGGCGCCGGCGCGCGACCCCGACGAGGACATCGCGTGGGGCTGGCCGGCTACCGGCCCCTTGGCCGCCGCGTTCGACGAGGCGCGCAACAAGGGCATCGCGATCACCGGCCGTGCCGGCGACCCCGTGCTCGCGGCGGCCGACGGGCGCGTGGTCTACGCCGGCGCGGGGCTGCGCGGCTACGGCAACCTCGTGATCGTCAAGCACAACAACACCTACCTCAGCGCCTACGCGCACAACCAGGCGCTGCTGGTCAAGGAAGACCAGGCGGTGCGACGCGGCCAGAAGATCGCCGAGATGGGCTCGACCGACGCCGATCGCGTGCAGCTGCACTTCGAGATCCGTCGCCAGGGCCGCCCGGTCGATCCGTCGCGCCTGCTGCCGCCGCGCTGAGCGCACCGTGGCGAGCGCGCCGCCGCCCGCGCGCGACGACAAGGCGGCCGTCGAGCGCACCTTGCTCGAGCTGCTCGCGCGTCGCGGCGCGACGTCGAGCGTCTGCCCGCCCGAGGTGGCACGGTCGCTGTGGCCGCTGGCTTGGCGCGAGCACATGAGCGACGTGCGCGAGGTCGCGCGCGACCTCGCGGCGCAGGGACGGCTGCGCGTGACGCAGCGCGGGCGGCCGATCGATCCGCACGCCCCATGGCGCGGTCCGGTGCGGCTCGCGCGGCCCCCGGATAATCCCGGCGCATGACAGCCGAGGACGAGTGGCTGCGCATCGAGTCGCTCGACCTCGACGCGCAGGGGGTGGCGCACGACGCGCAAGGCAAGGTGGTGTTCGTCGAGGGCGCGCTGCCCGGCGAACGCGTGCAGGCGCACGTGACGCGGCGCAAGGCGCAGTGGGAGCAGGCGGTCGCGACCGCGGTGCGCGACGAGAGCGCACAGCGCGTGCGCCCTGCGTGCCCGCACTTCGGCCTGCACGCCGGCGCCTGCGGCGGCTGCAAGATGCAGCACCTGCACCCGGCGGCGCAGGTCGCGGTCAAGCAGCGCGTCCTCGAGGACCAGCTGTGGCACCTGGGCAAGGTGCATCCCGAGCGCGTGCTGCGGCCGATCGAGGGCCCGGCCTGGGGCTACCGCTACCGCGCGCGGCTGTCGGTGCGCCACGTGCCGAAGAAGGGCGGCGTGCTGGTGGGCTTCCATGAGCGCAAGTCGAGCTATGTCGCCGACATGACGAGTTGCGCCGTGCTGCCGCCGGCCGTCAGCGCGCTGCTGCCGGCGCTGCGCGCGCTGGTGGCCGCGATGGACGCGCGCGACCGCCTGCCGCAGGTCGAGCTCGCCGTCGGCGAGGCGCCGGGCGGCACCGTGACGGCGCTCGTGCTGCGCCACCTCGAGCCGCTGGGCGAGCCCGACCTCGGGCGGCTGCACGCCTTCGCGCGCGTGCATGGCGTGCAGTGGTGGCTGCAGCCGCGCGGTCCCGACTCGGTGCACCTCCTCGACGAGGGCGGCCCCGAACTGGCCTACACGCTGCCCGAGTTCGGCCTCGTGATGCCGTTCCGGCCGACCGACTTCACGCAGGTCAACCACGCGATCAACCGCGTGCTGGTCGCGCGCGCGGTGCGGCTGCTCGGCGTGCAGCCGGGCGAACGCGTGATCGACTGGTTCTGCGGTCTCGGCAACTTCACGTTGCCGCTGGCGACGCACGCGGGCGAGGTGCTCGGCGTCGAGGGCAGCGACGCGCTGGTGCAGCGTGCGCGCGACAACGCGGCGCGCAACGGCCTCGGGTCGCGCACGCGCTTCGAGGCGCGCAACCTGTTCGAGCTCGACGCCACGGCGCTCGCCGGCCTCGACAGCGCCGACCGCTGGCTCGTCGATCCGCCGCGCGAAGGGGCGTTCGCGCTCGTCAAGGCCCTGGTGGACCTGCGGGCCCAGCCGCCGCAGGGCTGGACGCCGCCGCGGCGCATCGTCTACGTCAGCTGCAACCCGGCGACGCTGGCGCGCGACGCCGGGCTGCTCGTGCACCAGGGCGGCTGGCGCTGCGCCGCGGCGGGGGTCGTCAACATGTTCCCGCACACCGCGCACGTCGAAAGCATGGCCGTCTTCGACCGTGCCTGAAAACGGCGACGGGGCCGAAAGGCCCCGTCGAATCCGTGCGAAGCGTCCTTATTCCCGGTCGCCGCCGAAGATGCCCAGCAGCATCAGCAGGCTCTGGAACACGTTGTAGATGCTCAGGTACAGGCCCAGCGTCGCGGTGACGTAGTTCGTCTCGCCGCCGTCGATGATGCGCTTCATGTCATAGAGCATGAAGGCCGAGAAGATGCCGATCGCGAGCACCGCCAGCGTGATCATCAGTGCGCTGGACTGGAAGAACAGGTTCGCGATGCCGGCCACCAGCAGCATGATCGCGCCGATGAACAGGAACTTGCCCAGGTTCGTCAGGTCGCGCTTGATCGTCGTGGCCAGCGTGCCCATGCCGAGGAAGATGGCGGCGGTGCCGCCGAAGGCGTACATGATCAGCGACGCGCCGTTGCTCATCCCGAGCACGACGCCGACGATGCGCGACAGCATCAACCCCATGAAGAACGTGAAGCCGAGCAGCAGCAGCACGCCGGTCGAAGAGTTCTTGAACTTCTCGATCGCGAACATGAAGCCGAAGGCACCGGCGAGGAACACGATCGCGCTCATGCCCATGCCCATGCGCGAGACGATGCCGGTGCTCACGCCGATCCAGGCGCCCAGCACCGTGGGCACCATCGACAGCGCCAGCAGCCAGTAGGTGTTGCGCAGGACCCGGTTGCGCTCGACGGCCAGGGCGCCGCTGGCGGCGCCACCGTAGCCGGTGTAGACGGGCTGGACCTTCTCGTTCATTGGACCTCCATGATGCAGGGGGTGGAATGGCAGACGCCTGTGACTTCGCCGCGCATTCTAAGTTCCCGACTGCGACACCGGGGTTTGCCCGGCGATGGGCCTGCCGCCACGCCGCCGGCGAAACCGTGACTTGCACTACAGTGCATGCGTTTGATCCATCCCATTCCCTTTTCCGCATCCGCCCCAGCCGCCATGAAGACCAAGCCTTGCCTGAACCTGGACGACGTCCGCTCGATCGCCGCCGCTGCCGAAGCCGAGGCGCAGCGCCACGGCTGGGCGGTGACGATTGCCGTCGTCGACGACGGTGGCCACCTGCTGTGGCTGCAACGCCTCGACGGCGCGGCGCCGATCTCGGCGCAGATCGCCCCGGCCAAGGCGCGCACCGCCGCGCTCGGGCGGCGCGAGAGCAAGGTCTACGAAGACATGATCAACCAGGGACGCACCTCGTTCCTGAGCGCCCCCGGCCTCGACGGGCTGCTCGAGGGGGGCGTGCCGGTCCTCGTCGAGGGGCAGTGCGTCGGCGCGGTCGGTGTCAGCGGCGTCAAGTCGAGCGAGGACGCGCAGATCGCGCGCGCCGGCATCGCCGCGCTCGGCTGACCGGGCCGGCGGCGGGCGGCGCGGCTACAATCCGGACACTTTCCGCCAACCGACGCGCGCCGCGTCCGCAGCACCCCCTCCCGGCCTGAATTCCCGACCCGTGCGGGGTCTCCGCGCGGGCTGCTGCGCGGGCGCGACGTGCGCGGCGGAGGCGTTCAACGTCGGAGTCCTGTCTTGCTGCCCGTCCTGCCCCCCGCTCTCCTCGCACTCGCAGACGGCACGGTCTTCCAGGGCACCTCGATCGGCGCCGAAGGCGCCACGGTCGGCGAGGTGGTGTTCAACACCGCACTCACCGGCTACCAGGAAATCCTCACCGACCCGAGCTACTGCCGGCAGATCGTCACGCTGACGTATCCGCACATCGGCAACACCGGGGTCAACGAGGAGGACGTCGAGGCGTCGAAGGTCCATGCCGCCGGACTGATCGTCAAGGACCTGCCGCTGCGCGCGTCGAACTTCCGCCACACGGCCACGCTCGACGCCTACCTGCGCCGCGAGGGCACGGTGGCGATCGCCGGCATCGACACGCGGCGGCTGACGCGCATCCTGCGCACCGGCGGGGCGCAAAACGGCTGCATCCTCGCGCTGCCGGCCGGCACGGCGGTGACGCCGGCGCACGTCGAGCAGGCCGTCGCCGCAGCGCGCCAGGCGCCGAGCATGGCCGGGCAGGACCTCGCGCAGGTCGTCACGGTGCGCGAGCCCTACGCGTGGACCGAGACCGAGTGGACGCTCGGTGCCGGCTACGGCCGCCTCGACGCGCCTCGTCGGCACGTCGTGGCGTACGACTTCGGCGTCAAGCGCAACATCCTGCGCATGCTCGCCAGCCGCGGCTGCCGCGTCACGGTGGTGCCGGCGAAGACGCCGCCGGCCGAGGTGCTGGCGCTGAAGCCCGACGGCATCTTCCTCAGCAACGGGCCGGGCGACCCCGAGCCTTGCGACTACGCGATCGCCGCCGCGCGCGCGCTGATCGACACCGGCCTGCCGACCTTCGGCATCTGCCTGGGCCACCAGATCCTGGCGCTGGCGTCGGGCGCGAAGACCTTCAAGATGAAGTTCGGCCACCACGGCGCGAACCACCCGGTCAAGGATCTCGACAGCGGCCGCGTCAGCATCACGAGCCAGAACCACGGCTTCGCGGTCGACGACAAGACGCTGCCGGCGAACCTGCGCGCCACCCACGTCAGCCTGTTCGACGGCACGCTGCAGGGCCTGGCGCGCACCGACCGCCCCGCGTTCTGCTTCCAGGGCCACCCCGAGGCGAGCCCCGGCCCGCACGACATCGGCTACCTGTTCGACCGCTTCGTCGCGCTGATGGACAAAGAGAAGCACTGAGCCATGCCCAAGCGCACCGACATCCACAGCATCCTGATCATCGGCGCCGGCCCGATCGTCATCGGCCAGGCGTGCGAGTTCGACTACTCCGGCGCGCAGGCCTGCAAGGCGCTGCGCGAGGAGGGCTACCGCGTCGTCCTCGTCAACAGCAACCCGGCGACGATCATGACCGACCCGGGCATGGCCGACGCGACCTACATCGAGCCGATCACGTGGCAGGTGGTCGAGAAGATCATCGCCAAGGAGCGCCAGGCCCACCCCGGCCAGAAGATGGCGCTGCTGCCGACGATGGGCGGACAGACGGCGCTCAACTGCGCGCTCGACCTGCACCGCCACGGCGTGCTGGCCAAGCACGGCGTCGAGATGATCGGCGCCAACGAGCACGCCATCGAGAAGGCCGAGGACCGGCTCAAGTTCAAGGACGCGATGACCTCGATCGGGCTGGGCTCGGCCAAGAGCGGCATCGCGCACAGCTGGGAGGAGGCGCAGGCGGTGCGCGAGCGCATCGCCGCCGACACCGGCGGCACCGGCTTCCCGGTCGTGATCCGCCCGAGCTTCACGCTCGGCGGCACCGGCGGCGGCATCGCCTACAACCCGCAGGAGTTCGAGGAGATCTGCAAGCGCGGGATCGACCTGAGCCCGACCAACGAGTTGCTGATCGAGGAGTCGCTGATCGGGTGGAAGGAATACGAGATGGAAGTCGTCCGCGACCGCGCGGACAACTGCATCATCGTCTGCTCGATCGAGAACCTCGACCCGATGGGCATCCACACCGGTGACTCGATCACGGTGGCCCCGGCGCAGACGCTCACCGACAAGGAATACCAGCTGATGCGCGACGCCTCGATCGCGATCCTGCGCGAGATCGGCGTCGACACCGGCGGCTCGAACGTGCAGTTCGCGATCGATCCGAAGACGGGGCGCATGATCGTGATCGAGATGAACCCGCGCGTGAGCCGCAGTTCGGCGCTGGCGTCGAAGGCCACGGGGTTCCCGATCGCCAAGATCGCGGCCAAGCTCGCGGTCGGCTACACGCTCGACGAACTGAAGAACGACATCACCGGCGGCGCGACGCCCGCGAGCTTCGAGCCCAGCATCGACTACGTCGTCACGAAGATCCCGCGTTTCGCGTTCGAGAAGTTCCCGGCCGCCGACCCGCACCTGACGACGCAGATGAAGTCGGTCGGCGAGGTGATGGCCATCGGCCGCACGTTCCAGGAGAGCTTCCAGAAGGCGCTGCGCGGCCTCGAGACCGGCATCAGCGGCCTCGACGAGCGCAGCACCGACCGCGAGGAGATCGTCGAGGAGATCGGCGAGCCCGGCCCCGAGCGCATTCTGTACGTGGCCGACGCGTTTCGCGCCGGCATGACGCTCGACGAGGTCCACGACGAGACGGCGATCGACCCCTGGTTCCTCGCGCAGATCGAGGACCTGGTGGCCACCGAGCGGATGGTCGCGGCGCGCGCGCTCGACAGCCTGAACGCCGCCGAGCTGCGCTGGCTCAAGGCCAAGGGCTTCTCCGACAAGCGCCTGGCGAGGCTGCTGCGCACCGACCAGCACGCGGTGCGCGCGCTGCGCCACGCGCTGGGCGTGCGCCCGGTCTACAAGCGCGTCGACACCTGTGCCGCCGAGTTCGCGACGCCGACCGCCTACATGTACTCCACCTACGACGAGGAGTGCGAGGCCGATCCGACGCCGCGCAGGAAGATCATGGTGCTCGGCGGCGGGCCGAACCGCATCGGCCAGGGCATCGAGTTCGACTACTGCTGCGTGCACGCCGCGTTCGCGATGCGCGACGACGGGTTCGAGACCATCATGGTCAACTGCAACCCGGAGACGGTGTCCACCGACTACGACACCTCCGACCGCCTGTACTTCGAGCCGGTGACGCTCGAGGACGTGCTCGAGATCGTCGACAAGGAGAAGCCCGAGGGCGTCATCGTGCAGTACGGCGGGCAGACGCCGCTGAAGCTCGCGCTCGACCTCGAGCGCGCCGGCGTGCCGATCGTCGGCACCAGCCCCGACAGCATCGACGTCGCCGAGGACCGCGAGCGCTTCCAGCAGCTGCTGCACGAACTCGGCCTCAAGCAGCCGCCGAACCGCACCGCGCGCACCGAGGAGGCGGCGCTGGCGATGGCGCACGAGATCGGCTACCCGCTCGTCGTGCGCCCGAGCTACGTGCTCGGCGGCCGCGCGATGGAGATCGTGCACGGCGACAAGGACCTCGAGCGCTACATGCGCGAGGCCGTGCGCGTCAGCGAGAAGAGCCCGGTGCTGCTCGACCGCTTCCTCGAGGACGCCGTGGAGGTCGACGTCGACTGCATCGCCGACGCCGGCGGCGCGGTGCTGATCGGCGGCATCATGGAGCACGTCGAGGCCGCGGGCATCCACAGCGGCGACTCCGCCTGCTCGCTGCCGCCGTACACGCTGCCCGCCGCGCTGCAGGACGAGCTGCGCCGGCAGACCGCGCTGATGGCCCGTGCGCTGAAGGTCGTCGGGCTGATGAACGTGCAGTTCGCGATCCAGGGCGAGGGTGACGACGCCGTCGTCTACGTGCTCGAGGTCAACCCGCGCGCGTCGCGCACGGTACCGTTCGTCTCCAAGGCCACCGGTCTGCCGCTGGCCAAGATTGCCGCGCGCTGCATGGTCGGGCGCACGCTCGCGCAGCAGGGCGTGCGCGGCGAGGTCGTGCCGCACTACTTCAGCGTCAAGGAGGCGGTGTTCCCGTTCAACAAGTTCCCCGGTGTCGATCCGGTGCTCGGTCCCGAGATGCGCTCGACCGGCGAGGTGATGGGCGTGGGGCACACGTTCGCCGAGGCGATGCTCAAGAGCCAGCTCGGTGCCGGTTCGCGCCTGCCCGAGGCCGGCACCGTCGTCGTCACCGTGAAGGACGCCGACAAGGCGCGCGCGGTGGCTGTCGCGCGCGACCTGCACGCGCTGGGCTACAAGCTCGTCGCGACCCGGGGCACGGCGGCGGCCATCGCCGAGGCCGGCGTGCCGGTGAAGGTCGTCAACAAGGTCAAGGACGGGCGCCCGCACATCGCCGACATGGTCAAGGCCGGCGAGATCCAGCTGGTGTTCACCACCGTCGACGAGACACGCACCGCCATCGCCGACTCGCGCTACATCCGCACCGCGGCGCTGGCCAACCGCGTCACCTACTACACGACGATGGCCGGCTGCGAGGCCGCCACCGAGGCGCTCAAGCACGACGCCGACCTGGTCGTGCGCTCGGTGCAGGAACTGCACGCGGAACTGCACTAAACTTCGGCGCTCGAAGACTCCGCCGCCGGCGTTCTCGCGGACGCTGGCGGCGCTTGCTTTTCCGCCCGCCCTTTTCGCCTTCTTCTCTTGCTCGCGATGCACGCCATGACGACGATTCCTCTGACCAAGCGCGGGGCCGAGAAGCTCAAGGAGGAGCTGCAGCGGCTCAAGACGGTCGAGCGCCACGCCGTGATCCAGGCCATCGCCGAGGCGCGCGCGCAGGGCGACCTGTCGGAGAACGCCGAATACGACGCCGCCAAGGACAAGCAGGGCTTCATCGAGGGCCGCATCAAGGAACTCGAAGGCAAGCTCGCCGCGGCACAGGTGATCGACCCGGCGACGCTCGATGCCGGCGGGCGCGTCGTCTTCGGCGCCACCGTCGACCTCGAGGACGAGGACACGGGCGCGGCCGTGACTTACCAGATCGTCGGCGACGACGAGGCCGACCTCAAGCTCGGCCTGATCTCGATCAGCTCGCCGATCGCGCGTGCGCTGATCGGCAAGTCGGCCGGCGACGTGGCCGAGGTGCGCGCCCCGGGCGGCGTGAAGACGTACGAGATCGTCGGCGTGCGCTACGTCTGACGGCGGCGGCAGGATGACCCGCGTGGACCGCGCCCGCGCGCTGATCGCCGGGCTGTGGGCCGGCGTGCTGCTGTGCGTGGCAGGCATCGCGACGCCGGCGCCGTTCGCGACGCTGGCCGCCGCCGACGCCGGCCGCGTCGTGGCCCGCGTGCTGGCCAGCGAGGCCTACCTGAGTCTGGCGGCGGCCGTCGTGCTGTTCCTGCTCGAGCGCCGGCGCGCGCGCGACGGCGGACCGGCGATGACGGCCGAGGTGCTGCTCGTGCTCGGCGCGCTGTTTTGCACCGTTGCCGGCTACTTCGCGCTGCAGCCGTTGATGACGGCCGCACGGGCCGGGCAGGGACCCTGGTCGTTCGGCGCACTGCACGCCGTCTCGACGGTGTTCTTCGGCGTCAAGGCGCTGCTCGTGCTCGCGCTGGCGTGGCGGTCCACCGCGCGTCACTGATGCAGGCGAGCCTCGGCCATGTGGCGCGCGGGGCGAGCCGCGGCGCTGTCAGGCGATGCCGGTCTTCTTGACGCTGGTGGCGCGCTTGCGCGCCTTCTTGACGAGGCCGCCCGCGGTCAGGCGCTCGTTGCCGAGCACGCGCACCTTCTTCACCACGGGGCGGTGGTTGCCACTCTTGCTGAACTTGACGATCTTGACCACCTTCGACGCCGGCGCGCGGTCGTCGCGCGCGGCCTTCGCCTTCGGCGCCGGCGGGCGCCACAGCACGAGCAGCTTGCCGATGTGCTGCACCGCCGCGGCGTCGAGGCGGTCGGTCAGGGTCTGCAGCAGCGCCTCGCGTGCCTCGCGGTCGTCGCCGAAGACGCGCACCTTGATCAGGCCGTGCGCGGCGAGCGCGGCGTCGGCTTCCTTCAGGACCGCGTCGGTCAGCCCGTCGGCGCCCACGGTCACGACGGGGTCGAGGTGATGGGCGGCGCTGCGGTGCTGCTTGCGCTGGGCGGGCGTCAGGGTCAGGGCGGGCATGGACCTATTATCGGTGCGCGATGAAGATCAAGACCAAGAGCAAGAAGGTCAACAAGGCCTGGCTGGCCGACCACGTCAATGACCCCTACGTCAAGCGCGCGCAGCAGGAGGGCTACCGCTCGCGCGCGGCCTACAAGCTCAAGGAGATCGACGAGGCGCTGAGCCTGGTCCATCCCGGGCAGGTGGTGGTCGATCTCGGCAGCGCCCCGGGGGCGTGGAGCCAGTACCTGCGGCGGCGCTTCGCGCCGAAGGCGGCCGGCAGCGGCGGCGCCGCCCCCGGGGCACTGCAGGGCACGATCGTCGCGCTCGACCTGCTGCCGATGGAGCCGATCGAGGGCGTCACGTTCCTGCTGGGCGATTTCCGCGACGAGGCGGTGACGGCCCAACTCGAGGCGGCGCTCGGCGGCCGGGCGGTCGACGTCGTCGTCTCCGACATGGCGCCCAACCTGTCGGGCATCGAGAGCGCCGACGCGGCACGCATCGCCCACCTGGTCGAACTGGCGCTCGACTTCGCCCAGCGCCACCTGAAGCCCGACGGCGCGCTGGTGTGCAAGGTGTTCCACGGCAGCGGCTACAGCCAGCTCGTCGAGCAGTTCAAGCGGGTGTTCCGCGTCGTGAAGCCCGTCAAGCCGAAGGCGTCGCGCGACCGCTCGGCGGAAACCTTCCTCGTCGGGCGAGGTCTGAAGCGTGCGGCGCATGGCGCTCCCGTGATGGGCTGATTTCCACCGGGTTTCGCCGCCGAATGCCCGCTTGTGCCGCACGGCGGCGCGGGCATATTGAGTCCCCTAGAATCGGCCTCAATTGTGGTACACGTTCGCACAGAGTTTTCCGCTGCCCGGGCGGCGGGGATTTCCGAGGAGTCACGGTGAACAATCAATGGTTGTCGAAGGTCGCGGTCTGGATGGTGATCGCGCTCGTGCTGTTCACCGTCTTCAAGCAGTTCGACCGCGGCGTCGCGCCGGGCGCCACGATCGGCTACTCCGACTTCCTGGAGGAAGTGCGCGCCGGCCGCATCAAGCACGTGACGCTGCAGGAGAGCACCAGCGGCACCGAGATCATCGCCACCACCAGCGACGACCGCCGTATCCGCAGCACGGCGACCTACCTCGACCGCGGGCTGGTCGGCGACCTGATCGCCTCCAACGTGCGCTTCGACGTGCGCCCGCGCGAGGAGCCGTCGATCGTGATGAGCATCCTGCTGAGCTGGGGCCCGATGCTGCTGCTGATCGGGGTGTGGATCTACTTCATGCGCCAGATGCAGGGCGGCGGCAAGGGCGGCGCCTTCAGCTTCGGCAAGAGCAAGGCGCGCATGCTCGACGAG
>JBBION010000073.1:0-10854 GCA_037443345.1 Rubrivivax sp.
GGGCGCGGTCGGCCACCCACTCCCACACGTCACCCCACGCGAAGCCGCGCGACGCCGCCGTGCACGCGGCGTGCTCCCACTCGGCCTCGGTCGGCAGCCTGCGCCCGGCCCAGCGGCACCAGGCCTGCGCCTCGTGGAACGTCACGTGGCGAACAGGCTGGCCCGCGCCGGCGTGCACGACGCGGCCGCGGTCGCGCAGCACGACGCCGCGGCGCACCTGCTCGACGTAGCGGGGCGCGCGCGGCCCGTGCTCGTGCACGTGGGCGTGCAGCCACGCCCAGCCGGCGTCGCTCCACCAGCGGCGGTCGTCGTAGCCGCCGTCGTCGACGAATTCGGCGTACTGCGCCCAGTTCACCGGCTGGGCGTCGACCTCGGTCTGCGGGAGCGGCACCTCATGCGCCCACTTCTCGAGCTCGGGCACGAAGCCGCCGCGCGCGCTGCCCAGCGTCCAGCGCCGCGCCGGCAGCACGATCGGCGCGCGCGCGACACGCGCCGGCGGCTCGGGCCACAGGTCGCCGAGCGCCGCCGGCGTCAGGTCGAGCGCCTGCGCGAGTTCCGCGAAGGCCTCGGCCAGCGTCAGTTCGTGCCACAGCGCGGCGCGGAACACGAACAGCGCGTCGTCGCCGTCGCTCGTCTGCGCGAGCAGGTCCAGCGTGGTGTCGAACGTGGCCATCAGCCACGCGCGCAGCGCCTCGTCGTCGGGCAGGTCCATCGCCCAGCGCCCGGCGCGGCTGCTCGCCTGCGGGTGCCACCAGCGGTCGGCGTCGGGATCGATCGACGCGAGCCGCAGCGCCTGCGGGTCGGCCGCGTCGCCGCGCGCACGCTGCACGTGGCGCGCGATCCACCACTCCTGGAACCAGCCGGCGTGGCCGGCCAGCCACGCCGGCGGGCTGAAGCGGTCGATCTCGACCGGCCGCGCCGGGTCGCCCGCCTCGAATGCGGCGAGCCACTGCAGCGTGCGGTTGCGCGCCTGCATCAGCGCAAGCGACAGCGCCTCGGCGCCGCCGTGGCGCGTCACGGCCGCGGGGTCGCCGGCGTCGCGGGCAGCGGGCATCGGCGCAGCATAGCGACATCGCGGCACGAGGCGGGCCCTGTCGGCACCGCGACAGGCGCCGTCGAACGACCGTGCTAAAACCTCGGCTCCGATCCCCGCGAGGAGACCGCATGGACCTGAACTTCACCGCCGAAGAGCAGGCCTTCCGCCAGGAAGTCCGGCAGTGGGTGCGTGAGAACCTGCCGCCCGACATCAGCCACAAGGTGCACCATGCGCTGCGTCTGACGCGCGACGACATGCAGCGCTGGGCGAAGATCCTCGGCAAGAAGGGCTGGCTCGGCTGGGGCTGGCCCAGGCAGTTCGGCGGCCCGGGCTGGAACGCGGTGCAGCGCCACCTGTTCGAGGAGGAGTGCGCGCTGGCCGGCGCGCCGCGCGTGGTGCCGTTCGGCCCGGTGATGGTCGCCCCGGTGATCATGGCCTTCGGCACGCCCGAGCAGCAGAGGCGCTTCCTGCCCGGCATCGCCAGCGGCGAGGTCTGGTGGAGCCAGGGCTACAGCGAGCCGGGATCGGGCTCGGACCTGGCGTCGCTGAAGACGCGCGCCGAGCGCGTGGGCGACAAGTACGTCGTCAACGGCCAGAAGACCTGGACCACGCTGGGCCAGTACGGCGAATGGATCTTCTGCCTCGTGCGCACCTCGACCGAGGGGAAGCCGCAGACCGGCATCAGCTTCCTGCTGATCGACATGAAGAGCCCGGGCATCACGGTCAAGCCCATCGTGCTGCTCGACGGCGAGCCCGAGGTCAACGAGGTGTTCTTCGACAACGTCGAGGTGCCGGCGGAGAACCTGATCGGCGAGGAGAACAAGGGCTGGACCTACGCCAAGCACCTGCTCGCGCACGAGCGCACCAACATCGCCGACGTCAACCGCGCCAAGCGCGAGCTCGAGCGCCTCAAGCGCATCGCGAAGGCCGAAGGGCTGTGGGACGACGTGCGCTTTCGCGACCAGATCGCGCTGCTCGAGGTCGACGTCGTCGCGCTCGAGATGCTGGTGCTGCGCGTGCTGTCGGCCGAGAAGAGCGGCAAGCAGAGCCTGGACATCGCCGGGCTGCTGAAGATCCGCGGCAGCGAGATCCAGCAGCGCTACACCGAGCTGATGATGCTCGCCGGCGGGCCGTTCAGCGTCCCGTTCATCCGCGAGGCGATGGACGCCGGCTGGCAGGGCGACCAGGCCCTGGGCGGCCTGTGGCCGGGCGGCGCGGCGCACTGCGCGCCGCTGGCGGCGACGTACTTCAACTACCGCAAGACGACGATCTACGGCGGCAGCAACGAGGTGCAGCGCAATATCGTCGCGCAGACGGTGCTGGGGAGCTGAAGAGAATGCGCCCCCACGCTCACATCCGTTCGCTGCCCCCCGAGGGGGCCACGGCCTGCCTTGGGGCGGCCCGGCAGGAGGCCTGACATGGACTTCGACTTCACCGACGACCAGAACTCGCTGCGCGACGCCGTCGCGCGCTGGGTGCAGCGCGACTTCACGTTCGAGCGCCGTCACGCGATCGCAAAGGCCGGGGGGTTCGCACGCGACGTCTACGCCGAGCTGGTCGGGCTGGGGCTGACCGCGCTCGCGGTGCCCGACACCCACGGCGGCATGGGCTTCGGTGCCGTCGAGGCGATGGTCGTGATGGAAGAGCTCGGCCGCGGCCTCGTGCACGCGCCGTACGCGCAGGGCGCGCTGATGGCGCCGGCGCTGCTCGCGCACGCGCACGCCGACGTCAAGGCCGCGTGGCTGCCGAAGATCGCCGACGGCTCGGCGCTCGTCGTGCCCGCCCACCAGGAGCGCGGTGCGCGCTACCGCCTCGACCAGGTCGCCACCTGCGCCGGGCCCGCCGGCGGCGGCTGGGTGCTGTCGGGCGCCAAGAGCGTGGTGCCCGCCGGCGACGAGGCCGACGCCTTCGTCGTGCCGGCGCACAGCGCCAGCGGCATCCACCTGTTCCTGGTGCCGAAGGACGCGCCGGGCGTCGCCGTGCGCGGCTACCCGACGCAAGACGGCGCGCGCGCCGCCGAGCTGGTGCTGGCCGAGACGCCGGCCACGCTGGTCGCGCACGACGGCGCGGCGGTGCTCGAACGGGCGGTCGACGTCGGCATCGCCGCCGCGTGCGCCGAAGCGGTCGGGCTGATGGACCGGCTCGTCGCGATCACCGTCGAGTACATGAACACGCGCAAGCAGTTCGGCGTGCCGATCGCGAGCTTCCAGGCGCTGCGCCACCGCATCGCCGACGTCAAGATGCAGCTCGAGCTGGCGCGCTCGATGAGCTACTACGCGACGCTCAAGCTCGGCGACGAGCCCGCGGCGCGCCGCCGTGCGCTGTCGCAGGCCAAGGTGCAGCTCGGCCAGAGCATGCGCTTCGTCGGCCAGCAGTGCATCCAGCTGCACGGCGGCATCGGCGTGACCGACGAGTACGTCGCCAGCCACTACTTCAAGCGGCTGACGATGCTCGAGATGACGTTCGGCGACACGCTGCACCACCTCGGCGAGGTCAGCGCGCGCATGACCGACACTGCCGGGGTGTTCGCCTGAGTCCCGCCTCCCCCGGGCCGACCCTCGGTGTGCGCCGGCGCGCGGCGCCGCACAATCGGGGCCCGCGCCGGCGTCGCGAAGGCAGTGCCGGCGGGCCCCGATGACGACGCCCGAAACCGCCACCCAAGAACGCGTCCCGATCGACGAGTTGCGCGACCTGATCCAGCTCGGCGCTCCACTGCCCTTCCGGCTGCTCGACAGTCACGAGCGCCTGCTGCTCGGCGAGGGCCAGGTCGTGGCCACCGAGCGGCAGTTCGACCAGCTCAACGAGCGCGGGGCGTGGGCCGAGCGCGCACGCGTCGAGGCCGTGCGAGCCGCGAACCCGGTGCCCGCGGCGGCGCCGGAGACGCTGTTCCACTGCTGGGAGCGCCTGGTGTGGGACCTCGACGCGACGCTGCAGCGCCTGACGGGGCAGCTCGCGACGCCGCACGAGGTCGTCGACCTGTGGCAGCGCGCCCGTGCGCTGCTCGACCGCGACCCCGACGTCGCGCTGTTCATGGCGATCCGCCAGGACGACCGCCGCTTCGCGCTGTACGCGCTGACGCACTCGCTGCACACGGCGTCGGTCGCGGCGCTGGCGGCGCGGCAGCTCGGCTGGGACGAGACGCGCGTGCAGTCGCTGGCCTGCGCGGCGCTGACGATGAACGTGTCCATCCTGCGCCTGCAGGCGCAGCTGGCCGAGCAGCGCGACCCGCCGAGCCTGCGCCAGCGCGAGGCGATCGAGCAGCACCCGCTGGCCGGCGCGCAGCTGCTGCGCGCGATCGGCGTGGCCGACGAGGAGTGGCTCGCGGCCGTCGAGCAGCACCACGAGGAGCCGGGCGGCGGCGGCTACCCGCGCAAGGTCGCGGCGCCGTGCGAGGCGGCGCAGCTGCTGCGCCTGGCCGACACGCTGATGGCCAAGCTCACGCCGCGCGCGCACCGGCCGGCGATGGCGCCGCGGCTGGCCACGCGCGACGTCTTCCTCGCCGACCCCGACAAGCGGCTGTCGACCGCGATCGTGCGCGTGCTCGGCGTCTACCCGCCGGGCAGCGTCGTGCAGCTGAAGACGGGCGAGACCGGCGTCGTCACGCGGCGCGCCGCCGACGGCCACGGCCCGTGGGTGCGCGTGCTGGCCGGAGGCGCCGTGGGGCGCACCGCCGACACCGCGCTGCCCGACGACGCCGTCGTGCAGGGCGTGCCGATGCCGGCCGGCGTCGCGCGCGTCTACCCCGAGCAGGTCTACGGCCTGATCCTCGTCGAGTGAACGCCCCGCGCGACGCGATCACCGACGTCGCCGGCATCAAGGTCGGCCACTTCACGCACCCGCAGCGCCCCACCGGCTGCACCGTCGTGCTGTGCGAGGCGGGCGCCGCCTGCGGCGTCGACGTGCGTGGCGCCGCCCCCGGCACGCGCGAGACCGACCTGCTGCGCCCCGACAACCTCGTCGAGCAGGTGCACGCCGTGCTGCTGGCCGGCGGCAGCGCGTTCGGCCTCGACGCCGCCGGCGGCGTGATGCGCTGGCTCGACGAGCACGGACACGGCTTCGTGCTGGGGCCCGCGCGGGTGCCCATCGTGCCGGCGGCGGTGCTGTTCGACCTCTGGCTCGGCGACGTGCGCATCCGCCCCGACGCGCAAGCCGGCCACGCCGCCTGCCAGGCGGCGAGCGCGCAGCCGCCGGCGCAGGGCAACGTCGGCGCCGGCGCCGGCGCCACCGTCGGCAAGCTGTGGGGCCTGGCGCGCGCGATGAAGGGCGGCATCGGCACCGCGTCGATCACGGCCGGCGGCTTCACCGTAGGCGCGCTGGTGGCCGTCAACGCGATCGGCGACGTCGTCGACCCCGCCACCGGCGACCCGGTGGCCGGCGCACGCACCGCCGACGGCCGCCACTTGCTGCGCAGCGCCGACGCGCTGCGCCGCGGCGACTGGCCCGAGCCGCCGAAGCCGGGGCTGGCGACGACGATCGGCGTCGTCGCGACCGACGCGCAGCTGACCAAGGCGCAGGCGCAGCGGCTGGCGACGATGGCGCACGACGGGCTCGCACGCTGCATTCAGCCGTGCCACACGACGACCGACGGCGACACGCTGTTCGCGCTGGCCACCGGCGCCGCCGGCCGCAGCGCGCCGGTCGCGCTGCTTGGCGCGCTGGCCGCCGACGCCGTGACGCAGGCCGTGCTCAACGCGGTGCGCCACGCCGTCGGCCTGCCGGGGCTGCCGGCCGAGCGCGACCTGGGCGGGCCGCTGTAGCGGGGACCCCGGACACGACGAAGGGCCCCGCAGGGCCCTTCGAAGCGTGCGCGGCCACGCTCAGTTGGTCTGCGCCAGCTGCTCCAGGATCGCCGGGTTCTGGTGAGCACGTCACGTCGCTGCGCGACATGAGTGCTCCCCGGAACCGCGCGACGCGGCTGCGCCGTGCCGTGCTCACGCACGGCCTCGATCAGTTGGTCTGGGCCAGCTGATCCAGGATCGCCGGGTTCTCCAGCGTCGAGGTGTCCTGCGTGATCGCCTCGCCACGCGCGATGCTGCGCAGCAGCCGGCGCATGATCTTGCCGCTGCGCGTCTTCGGCAGGTTGTCGCCGAAGCGGATGTCCTTCGGCTTGGCGATCGGGCCGATCTCCTTGGCCACCCAGTTGCGCAGCTCGGCGGCGATCTTCTTCGCCTCGTCGCCGGTGGGCCGCGGGCGCTTGAGCACGACGAAGGCGCAGATCGCCTCGCCCGTGGTGTCGTCCGGCCGGCCGACCACCGCCGCCTCGGCCACCAGCTCGGTGCAGCTCACCAGCGCCGACTCGATCTCCATCGTGCCCATGCGGTGGCCGCTGACGTTGAGCACGTCGTCGATGCGGCCGGTGATCGTGAAGTAGCCCGTCTTGGCGTCGCGCACCGCGCCGTCGCCGGCCAGGTAGTACTGGCCCTTGAAGTCGTCGGGGTAGTAGCTCTTCTTGAACCGCTCGGGGTCGCCCCAGATCGTGCGGATCATGCTCGGCCACGGCTTGCGGATCACGAGGATGCCGCCCTGCCCGTTCGGCACTTCCTTGCCGGTCTCGTCGACCACGGCGGCGTCGATGCCCGGGAACGGCAGCGTGCACGAGCCCGGCACCAGCGGCGTCGCGCCCGGCAGCGGCGTGATCACGTGGCCGCCGGTCTCGGTCTGCCAGAACGTGTCGACGATCGGGCAGCGCCCGCCACCGACGTGATGGTGGTACCACTCCCAGGCCGCCGGGTTGATCGGCTCGCCGACCGAGCCGAGGATGCGCAGGCTCGACAGGTCGTAGCGCTTCGGGTGCACCGCCTCGTTGCCCTCGGCGGCCTTGATCAGCGAGCGGATCGCGGTCGGCGCGGTGTAGAAGATCGTGACCTTGTGGTCCTGAATCATCTTCCAGAACCGCCCGGCGTCCGGATAGGTCGGCACGCCCTCGAACACGACCTGCGTGCCGCCGAGCGCCAGCGGGCCGTAGGCGATGTAGGTGTGGCCGGTGACCCAGCCGATGTCGGCCGTGCACCAGAACATGTCGTCGGGCTTCAGGTCGAAGGTCCACTTCGTCGTCAGCGCCGCGTGCAGCAGGTAGCCGCCGGTGGCGTGCTGCACGCCCTTGGGCTTGCCGGTCGAGCCGCTGGTGTACAGCAGGAACAGCGGGTGCTCGGCCTCGACCCACTCGGGCTCGCACTGCTCGCCGGCCTTCGCCAGCTCGTCGTGCAGCCAGACGTCGCGGCCGTCCTTCCACGCGATGGCGCCGCCGGTGCGCTTGTAGACGATCACGTTCCTGATCGTCTCGCAGCCGCCCATGCCCAGCGCCTCGTCGACGATGGCCTTCAGCGGCAGCGCCTTGCCGCCGCGCTTCTGCTCGTCGGCGGTGATCACCATCACGGCACCGGCGTCCTGGATGCGGTCGCGCAGGCTCTGCGCCGAGAAGCCGCCGAAGACGACCGAGTGCGTCGCGCCGATGCGCGCGCAGGCCTGCATCGCGGCCACGCCCTCGACCGACATCGGCATGTAGATCACGACGCGGTCGCCCTTCTTGACGCCACGCGCCTTCAGCGCGTTGGCGAAGCGGCCGACCTGCGCGAGCAGCTGGCGGTACGTGACCTTCGTCACCTCGCCGCCGTCGGCCTCGAAGACGATCGCCGTCTTGTCGCCCAGCCCGCGCTCGACGTTGCGGTCCAGGCAGTTGTACGACACGTTGAGCGTGCCGTCGGCGAACCACTTGAAGAACGGGCGCTGGCTCTCGTCGAGCACCTGCGTGAAGGGCTTCTTCCAACTGATCAGGTCGCGGGCCAGGCCGGCCCAGTAGCCCTGGTAGTCGGCCTCGGCCTGCTGGACCAGCTTGAGGTAGCCGTCCATGCCGCCGACGTGGGCGGCCTTCGCGAGGGCCGCGGGCGGTTCGTAGAGCCTGGTGGCGCTGTCGCTCATCGTTGTCTCCCGGGTTGCCAAATGCCTGTCGAATGCGTGTCGCCTTGGCGACGGCTGGCGCGAAATGTCACCGCCAGCGCTGACGAAGCCCTTACTCTAAGGCCGGGCCCGGACCCCGCGCATCGGGAATGCGCCGCGGTCCGCCGGCCGGTACCCCTGCCTGCCCGCCGGATCGGCCGCGACGGCACAATGCCCGCGCTTCGCGCTGCCGGCGCGCTCCTTGCGTCCCCAATCCGCCGTGGACACCGCCACCTTGCCCACCCTCCGCCAACGCGTTGCCGCCTTCCTGGACCGCGGCGCCGTCCAGCGCGCCATCCTGGCGCTGATCGTCGCCAACGCCGTCGTGCTCGGCCTGGAGACGTCGGCCGCCGTGATGGCCGCCTGGGGCAGCGTGCTGACGGCGCTGGACCGGGCGATGCTGGCCGTCTTCGTCGTCGAGATCGCCGCGCGGATGTTCGCCCACCGCGCCGCGTTCTTCCGCGACCCGTGGAGCGTGTTCGACTTCGCCGTCGTCGCGATCGCGCTGGTGCCGGCCAGCGGCCCGTTCGCGGTGCTGCGCGCGCTGCGCGTGCTGCGGGTGTTGCGCATCCTGACGATCGTGCCGTCGATGCGCCGCGTCGTCGGCGGGCTGCTGGCGGCGATCCCCGGGCTGGGTTCGATCGCCGCCGTGCTCGGGCTGATCTTCTACGTGTTCGGCGTCATCGCGACCAAGCTGTTCGGCGACGCGTTCCCCGACTGGTTCGGTACGCTGGGCCGATCGCTGTACACGCTGTTCCAGGTCATGACGCTGGAGAGCTGGTCGATGGGCATCTCGCGCCCGGTGATGGAGACCTACCCGTACGCGTGGCTGTTCTTCGTGCCGTTCATCCTGGTGGCCACCTTCACGATGCTCAACCTGTTCATCGGCATCATCGTCAGCGCGATGCAGAGCGTCACCGACGGCGAGAAGGCGCAGACGATCGCCGCCGTCGACGAGGCGCGCGAGCACATCGAGGCCGACCTGCAAGCCGAAGTGCGCGCGCTGCGCGCCGAGATCGCGGAACTCCGGACCCTGCTGCGGGATCAAGCGACGTCGGGTTCGGGGAGGTCCGATTGATCCACGTCCTGCTGTTCGTCGGCGGTCTGATCGCGCTCGTCGCGGGCGCGGAGGCGCTCGTGCGCGGCGCGTCCAAGCTCGCGCTCGCGTTCGGTATCTCGCCGCTCGTCGTCGGGCTGACGATCGTCGCCTTCGGCACCAGCGCGCCGGAGATGGCGGTGTCGGTCGGCGCCGTGCTCGGCGGCACGACCGACCTCGCGCTGGGCAACGCGGTGGGCAGCAACACGTTCAACGTGCTGTTCATCCTCGGGCTGGCGGCGATGATCACGCCGCTGGCGGTGCACGTGCAGGTGATCCGCCAGGAGGCGCCGATCATGATCGGCGGCGCCGTGCTGCTGCTGGTGCTCGCGCTCGACGGAAGGCTCGGCCTGTTCGACAGCGCGCTGCTGCTCGTGCTGCTCGTCGCGTACACCGTGTTCCTGGTCCGCCAGTCGCGTGCCGAGGGCGCCGCGCGCACCGACGACTACGCCGCCGAGCTCAAGCCCGCCACCGGCGGCTGGGACTCGCGCACCTGGGTGCAGGTGGCGCTGGTGCTCGTCGGCCTCGTGCTGCTGGTCGGCGGCTCGCAGGCGCTCGTGTCGGCGGCCGTCGTGTTCGCGAAGGCGCTGGGCGTCAGCGACACCGTGGTCGGCCTGACGATCGTCGCCGCCGGCACCTCGCTGCCCGAGGTGGCAGCGTCGACGATGGCGGCCATCAAGGGCGAGCGCGACATCGCGGTGGGCAACGTCGTCGGCAGCTGCGTGTTCAACATCTTCGGCGTCATCGGGCTCGCGGGCCTGGCCGCCGCCTGGGCCGGCTTCGACGCGCTGGCGGTGCCCGACGCGGTGCGCCACTTCGACCTGTGGGTCATGCTCGCCGCGCTCGTCGCGTGCCTGCCGGTGTTCCTGTCGGGGCGCGAGATCGCGCGCTGGGAAGGCGCGCTGTTCCTCGGCTACTACGCCGCCTACACGGCGTACCTCGTGCTCGCGGCGCAGCACCATGCCGCACTGGGCGCGTTCTCGAACGCGATGCTCGGCTTCGCGATCCCGCTGACGATCGTCACCCTGGTGGTGACGATGTTCCGCCCCGCGAAGGCAGCCTGAACGATGGCCGGCCCCGCGACGCCGGCTCGGCCCGGCACCGCGATGGGCGTGCCGGCGCGGCTCGCCTTTCCGCTGGCACCGGCCAGCGCGCTCGCGCTGCTGCTTTGGCTGCTCGCGACGTTCGACCTGCCGATCGTGTGGCAGGCGGCATGGGTGCCGGCGCTGGGCATCGACTTCGCGCTGCACGTCGACGGGCTGGCGGTGCTGATGCTGCTGATGATCACCGGCGTCGGCACCGCGGTGTTCGTCTACGCCGGGGGCTACCTCGCCGGCCACCCGCAGCAGCGGCGGCTGTACGTGCTGCTGACGCTGTTCATGGTCGCGATGATCGGCTGCGTCACGGCCGACCACCTGATCGTGCTGTTCCTGTTCTGGGAGGCGACGAGCCTGATCTCGTTCCTGCTCGTCGGCTTCGACCACGAGAAGCCCGACAGCCGCAAGTCGGCGCAGCAGGCGCTGATGGTCACCGGCACCGGCGGGCTGGCCCTGCTGGCCGGCTTCATCGTGCTGTGGCAGGCCGCGGGCACGGCGTCGATCCGCGAGATCGTCGCGTGGCTGCCGAGCGCGCCGGTCACGCCAGCGCTGACGCTGGCGCTGGTGCTGATCCTGGTCGGCGCGTTCACGAAGAGCGCGCAGTTCCCGTTCCACTTCTGGCTGCCGAACGCGATGTCGGCGCCGACGCCGGTGTCGGCCTACCTGCACTCGGCGACGATGGTCAAGCT
>JBBION010000074.1:0-10841 GCA_037443345.1 Rubrivivax sp.
CGGTCGGCGCGGCGCGCCTGCCGGCCGCTGCGTCGCCCCACGCCCCGGCCGCGGCGACGCCCACCCGTGCGCCCGGCCGCGATGCCGTCGCCACCGCCACCGCGATCATGCCGGCCACCGCGGCCTCCCCGATGCCCGCCGTCGACCCTTCGATCCCCGCCAGGACCCGCGCCATGAAGCTGACCCACCTGCAACGCCTGGAGGCCGAGAGCATCCACATCCTGCGAGAAGTCGTCGCCGAGTGCGAGCGCCCGGTGATGCTGTACTCGATCGGCAAGGACAGCGCGTGCATGCTGCACCTGGCCAAGAAGGCGTTCTACCCGTCGCCGCCGCCGTTTCCGCTGCTGCACGTCGACACGACGTGGAAGTTCCGCGACATGTACGCGATGCGTGAGCGCATGCCCCGCGAGATGGGCATGGAACTGCTCGTGTGGCAGAACCCCGAGGCCAAGCGCCTGGGCATCAACCCGTTCGACCACGGCTCGCAGATCCACACCGACATGTGGAAGACGCAGGGGCTGAAGCAGGCGCTCGACCACTACGGCTTCGACGCCGCGTTCGGCGGCGCGCGCCGCGACGAGGAGAAGAGCCGCGCCAAGGAGCGAGTGTTCAGCTTCCGCAGCGCGCAGCACCGCTGGGACCCGAAGCAGCAGCGACCCGAACTCTGGCACCTGTACAACGCGCGCAAGCACCGGGGCGAGTCGATCCGCGTGTTCCCGATCAGCAACTGGACCGAACTCGACATCTGGCAGTACATCCACCTTGAGAACATCCCGATCGTGCCGCTGTACTTCGCGAAGGAGCGCCCGGTCGTCGAGCGCGACGGCACGCTGATCATGGTCGACGACGAGCGCATGCCGCTCAAGCCCGGCGAGGTGCCGGTGATGCGCAAGGTGCGCTTCCGCACGCTGGGCTGCTATCCGCTGTCGGGCGCGATTGAGAGCGACGCCGAGGACCTCACCGGGATCATCCAGGAGATGCTGCTCGCGCGCACCAGCGAGCGCCAGGGCCGGCTCATCGACCACGACCAGGCCGCGTCGATGGAGAAGAAGAAGCAGGAAGGCTACTTCTGATGCGCCCGCACGACACCAAGATGCGACCCGCCGTCTCGCTCACCCACCTGCAGCGCCTGGAGGCCGAGAGCATCCACATCATGCGCGAGGTCGTCGCCGAGTGCGACCACCCCGTGCTGCTGTACTCGATCGGCAAGGACAGCTCGGTGATGCTTCACCTGGCGAAGAAGGCGTTCCACCCGTCGCCGATCCCGTTCCCGCTGCTGCACATCGACTCGATGTGGGAGTTCCGCGACATGTACGAGCTGCGCGAGCAGACGCGCGCGCGCTACGGCGTCGACATCCTCGTGCACCTGAACCCGGAGGCGGTCGCGATGGGCGTGAACCCGTTCGACCACGGCTCGCAGATCCACACCGACCTGTGGCGCACGCAAGGGCTGAAGCAGGCCCTGGACCACCACGGCTTCGACGCCGCGTTCGGCGGCGGCCGGCGCGACGAGGAGAAGAGCCGCGCCAAGGAGCGCATCTTCAGCTTCCGCACCGCGCAGCACCGCTGGGACCCGAAGAACCAGCGCCCGGAACTCTGGCACCTGTACAACGCGCGCAAGCACAAGGGCGAGTCGATTCGCGTCTTCCCGATCAGCAACTGGACCGAGCTCGACGTGTGGCAGTACATCCTGCTCGAGCAGATCCCGATCGTGCCGCTGTACCTGGCGCGGGAGCGGCCCGTCGTCGAGCGCGACGGCACGCTGATCATGGTCGACGACGAGCGCATGCGGCTGAAGCCCGGCGAGGTGCCGCAGATGCGCCACATCCGCTTCCGCACGCTCGGCTGCTACCCGCTGTCGGGCGCCGTCGAGTCGCGTGCCGACACGCTGCCGCTCGTGATCCAGGAGATGCTGCTCGCGCGCACCAGCGAGCGGCAGGGCCGGTTGATCGACCACGATCAGGCCGCCTCGATGGAGAAGAAGAAGCAGGAAGGGTATTTCTGACCACCCCCGAAGCGCCTGCGGCGCTTCCCCCTCGAGGGGGCGCCGCCATCGGACCGGCAGAGCCGGATCCGCGGCGGCCGCTGGAACGCCGTTACCGCGACGCGAACGTCATCACGAACACCACACGGGGAACACCACCATGGCCCACGTTTCCGACCTCATCGCCACCGACATCGAGCAGTACCTGCACCAGCACCAGCACAAGAGCCTGCTGCGCTTCATCACCTGCGGCAGCGTCGACGACGGCAAGAGCACGCTGATCGGGCGGCTGCTGTACGACAGCAAGATGCTGTTCGAGGACCAGCTCGCCGCCGTCGAGGCCGACTCCAGGAAGTGGGGCACCCAGGGCGGCGACATCGACTTCGCGCTGCTCGTCGACGGGCTCGCGGCCGAGCGCGAGCAGGGCATCACGATCGACGTCGCGTACCGCTTCTTCAGCACCGACCGGCGCAAGTTCATCGTCGCCGACACGCCGGGCCACGAGCAGTACACGCGCAACATGATCACCGGCGCCTCCACCGCCGACGTCGCCGTGATCCTGATCGACGCGCGCAAGGGGGTGCTGACGCAGACGCGGCGCCACAGCTACCTCGTGCACCTGATCGGCATCCGCAAGGTCGTGCTCGCGATCAACAAGATGGACCTGGTGGACTACTCCGAGAAGGTGTTCCACCGCATCGTCGACGAGTACCGCGGGTTCGCGCAGCGCATCGGCCTGACCGACGTCACGCCGATTCCGCTTGCCGCGCTCAAGGGCGACAACATGCTCGCGCACAGCGACCGCACGCCGTGGTACCGCGGCCCCACGCTGATGGCCTACCTCGAGACGGTCGAGGTCGACGAGGCACGCCAGCAGGCCGGGCCGCTGCGCCTGCCGGTGCAGTGGGTCAACCGGCCCAACCTCGACTTCCGCGGCTTCGCCGGCACGATCGCGAGCGGCATCGTCAGGCCGGGCGAGCGCATCCGCGTGTTGCCGTCGGGCCGCGAGAGCCGCGTCGCACGCATCGTCACCGCCACCGGCGACCTGCCGCTGGCGGTGGCCGGGCAGTCGGTCACGCTGACGCTCGCCGACGAGATCGACATCTCGCGCGGCGACGTCATCGTCGCCGCCGACAGCCCGGCCGAGGTCGCCGACCAGTTCGAGTGCACCCTCGTCTGGATGGCCGACGAGCCGATGCTGCCCGGCCGGCAGTACCTGCTCAAGATCGGCACGCGCACCGTGAGCGCCAGCGTGACCGAGCCGAAGTACAAGGTCAACGTCAACACGATGGAGCACCTGGCGGCCAAGCAGCTCGTGCTCAACGAGATCGGCGTGTGCAACATCGCGCTCGACCGGCCGGTGGCGTTCGACCCCTACGCCGTCAACCGCGACACCGGCGGCTTCATCGTGATCGACCGGCTCACCAACAACACGGTCGGCGCCGGCATGCTGCACTTCGCGCTGCGCCGTGCGCACAACATCCACCCGCAGCACGTCGACGTCGACAAGCCCGCGCGCGCGCGGCTAAAGGGCCAGCAGCCCGGCGTGCTGTGGTTCACCGGACTGTCGGGTGCGGGCAAGTCGACGATCGCCAACGTCGTCGAGAAGAAGCTGCACGCGATCGGGCGCCACACCTACCTGCTCGACGGCGACAACGTGCGCCACGGCCTCAACAAGGACCTGGGTTTCACGGAGGCCGACCGCGTCGAGAACATCCGCCGCGTCGCCGAGGTCGCCAAGCTGATGGTCGACGCGGGGCTGATCGTGATCACGGCATTCATCTCCCCGTTCCGCGCCGAGCGCGCGCTCGCGCGCAGCCTGCTGGACGAGGGCGAGTTCGTCGAGATCCACGTCGACACGCCGCTCGACGTGGCCGAGGCGCGCGACGTCAAGGGGCTGTACCGCAAGGCGCGGCGCGGCGAGCTGAAGAACTTCACCGGCGTCGACTCGCCGTACGAGGCGCCGGAGGCGCCCGAACTGCGCGTCAACACCGTCGAGTGTTCGCCCGAGCAGGCGGCGGACGCGGTGATCGAGCGCATCCGGGCGCTGGGCCTGATCGACTGAGCGCGCCGTGAACTGGCAGCAGGCGGCCGTGTTCGTCGGCCTGACCGTGCTCGTCGTCGAGTTGCTGCGCGGCAAGCGCGCGCCGGCGGTGCTGTTCGCCACCGTCGCGTTCGCGTTCGTGCTGCTCGACCTCGTCAGCGTGCAGAAGGGCCTGGCGCAGCTGACCAACAGCGGGCTCGTGACGGTCGTCGTGCTGCTGCTGCTGTCGGTCGTGCTCGACAAGTCGCACCTGCTCGAGGCGATGGCCGGGTGGCTGGTGCGCGGCCGGTACCGCTGGGCGCTGGCCAAGCTGTACGCTGCCACCGCCATCTACTCGGCGTTCCTCAACAACACCGCCGTCGTCGCGTCGCTGATCGGGCCCCTGCGTGCGCTGCGCGCGCACCCGCCGTCGCGGCTGCTGATGCCGATGTGCTTCGCCGCCTCGCTCGGCGGCATCTTGACGCTGATCGGCACGTCGACGAACCTGCTCGTCAACAGCCTCGTGATCGGCCAGGGGCTGCCGCCGCTGCACATCATGGACCTGTTCCCGGTCGGCATCCTGATCGTGTTGGCCTGCGGGCTGACGATGGTCGTGCTGTACCCGTGGCTGCTGAGGGAGCAGCCGCCGGCCGAAGAGTCGTCGTCGGACTACTTCCTCGAGGCCACCGTGCGGCCCGACTCGCCGCTGATCGGCAAGACCGTCGAGGCCGCCGGGCTGCGCAAGCTGGCGCACCTGTACCTGGCCGAGATCGTGCGCGACGGCTTCACGATCGCTCCGGTGCAAGGCGACCGCATGCTGCGTGCCGGCGACCTGCTCGTCTTCACCGGCGACCTGACGCGGCTGGACGTGCTGACGCGCTTCGAGGGCCTGGAGACGCACGGCCAGCACTACCGGCTGCCGCTGGACAACCTCGTCGAGGTCGTGATCGCGGCTGACTCGACGCTGGCGCGGCGCACGATCAAGGACGCCGACTTCCGCGCGCAGTTCGACGCCGCCGTCATCGCCGTGCGCCGCGGCAGCGAGCGCCTGCGCGGGCCGATCGCCGACGTGCCGCTCGAGGTCGGCGACACGCTGGTGCTCGCCGTGGGCAGCGACTTCGAGACGCGCAACAACCTGCAGCGCAACTTCGTCATCGCCTCGCGCCGGCAGGTGCAGAAGTTCACCGACCCGCGCAAGGGGCTGCTCGCGACCGCCGCGTTCGTCGCGACGATCGCGCTGGCCGCGCTCGGCGTCGTCGAGTTCCTGAAGGCGCTGGTCGTGCTGCTGGCGATGTTCCTGCTGCTCGGCTTCGCCAAGCCCGCCGACCTGCGGCGCAACATGCCGTACGCCATCATCCTGATCATCGCGTCGTCGCTGGTCATCTCGGACGTGATGGTCTCCACCGGCGTGGCGACGCTGCTGGCGAAGGCGCTGCTCGTCGGCGTCGAGGCGTTCGGGCCGTACGGCGCGCTGGCGCTGATCCTCGTCGTGACCTGGATCCTGACCGAGCTGATGAGCAACAACGCCGCGGCGGCGCTGTCGTTCCCGGTCGCGCTCGGCGTCGCGCAGACGACGGGGCTGGACCCGCAGCCCTTCGTGATGGCCGTGATCTACGGCGCGAGCTGCAGCTTCCTGACGCCGTACGGCTACCAGACCAACCTGATGATCATGTCGCCGGGCCGCTACACGCTGGGCGACTTCGCGCGCGCCGGCGCGCCGCTGGCGCTGGTGTACCAGGCCACGGCGCTGCTGGCGATTCCGGTGTTTTTCCCGTTGCGCTGAGGCGGCCCGGGCGCCGGTGCGCGGGGCCGCTAAGCTGAGGCCCCCGCAACGACGCCGAGGCCGCCACGATGAACCCCGACCTGTTCGACCAGGGGCTGCGCACCCGCCGCGAGGTGCTCGGCGCCGACTACGTCGACGCCGCGATCCGCGACGCCGACGACTTCAGTCGCCCGCTGCAGGAGCTGGTGACGCAGTACGCCTGGGGCGACGTGTGGAACCGCCCCGGCCTGGACCGCCGCACCCGCAGCCTGCTGAACCTCGCGATGCTGACGGCGCTGAACCGCCCGCACGAGCTGAAGCTGCACCTCAAGGGCGCGCTGCGCAACGGCGTGACGAAGGACGAGATCCGCGAGGTGTTCCTGCACGCGGCGGTCTATTGCGGGATGCCGGCGGCGGTCGACAGCTTTCGCGTCGCGCGCGAGGCCTTCGGCGACGACGGCGGCTGAGCGACCCGCGACGCGTGGCGCGTCGCACGCCGCGCACCGCGCGCCGCACGTCCGCGGGGGGTCGGGATCGGCGTCGATCGGTCAGAATCGGCTGGCGCCGCGACCTCCGCGTCCCGGCGCGCCCACCGCAACAAGCCTCGCCCCACGCATGACCATCCTCGTCACCGGCGGTGCCGGCTTCATCGGCAGCAACTTCGTGCTCGACTGGCTGGCCGCCTCCGACGAGCCCGTCGTCAACCTCGACGCGCTGACCTACGCCGGCAACCTGCGCAACCTCGCGTCGCTGCAGGGCGACGCGCGGCACGCGTTCGTCAAGGGTGACATCGGTGACCGCGCGCTGGTGGAGCGCCTGCTGGCCGAGCACCGCCCGCGTGCCATCGTGCACTTCGCCGCCGAGAGCCACGTCGACCGCAGCATCCACGGGCCCGCGGCTTTCATCAAGACCAACGTGGAAGGCACGTTCACGCTGCTGGAGGCCGCACGCGGCTACTGGTCGGCGCTCGGCGGCGAGGCCAAGTCACGCTTTCGCTTTCTCCATGTCTCGACCGACGAGGTCTATGGCAGCCTGGGCCCGCACGACCCGGCGTTCACCGAGGCGCACCCCTACCAGCCGAACAGCCCGTATTCGGCGAGCAAGGCCGCGAGCGACCACCTGGTGCGTGCCTGGCACCACACCTACGGGCTGCCAGTGGTGACGACGAACTGCTCGAACAACTACGGGCCGTACCACTTCCCCGAGAAGCTGATCCCGTTGATGATCGTCAATGCGCTGGCGGGCAAGCCGATGCCGATCTACGGCGACGGCCTGAACGTGCGCGACTGGCTGTACGTGCGCGACCACTGCAGCGGCATCCGCGCCGTGCTCGAGCACGGCCGTTTGGGTGAGACCTACAACATCGGCGGGTGGAACGAGAAGACGAACCGGGAGATCGTGCACACGGTCTGTGCGCTGCTCGACGAATTGCGTCCCGACCCGGCCGGGTCCTACAGCCGCCTGATCACGTTCGTGACCGACCGTCCCGGTCACGACCGCCGCTACGCGATCGACGCGCGCAAGATCGCGCGCGAGCTCGGCTGGCGTCCGGCCGAGACCTTCGAGTCGGGCATCCGCAAGACGGTGCAGTGGTACCTCGACCACGCCGAGTGGGTCGCCGAGGTGCAGAGCGGCAGCTACCGCGAGTGGCTGGCGACGAACTACCGCGACACGCTGCTCGCGTGACGCGATGAGGATTCTGCTGCTCGGCAAGAACGGCCAGGTCGGCTGGGAGTTGCAGCGCGCGCTGGCGCCGCTGGGCGAGGTGACCGCGCTCGACGTCGACTCGCCCGCGCCGTGGCGCGCGGACTTCAGCCAGCCCGAGGCGCTGGCCCCGATCGTGCAGGCGGTGCGTCCCGACGCCATCGTCAACGCCGCGGCGCACACCGCCGTCGACAGGGCCGAGAGCGAGCCCGAGCTGGCGCGCGCGATCAACGCCACCGCGCCGGGCGTACTCGCGCGCGAGGCGGCGGCGCTCGGTGCGACGCTGGTGCACTACAGCACCGACTACGTGTTCGACGGCTCGGGCCACGCGCCGCGCAGCGAAGACGCGCCGACCGCGCCGCTGTCGGTCTACGGCCGCACCAAGCTCGAAGGTGACGCGCTGATCCGCGCCAGCGGATGCCGCCACCTGATCCTGCGCACGAGCTGGGTCTACGCCGCGCGCGGCGGCAACTTCGCGAAGACGATGCTCAGACTCGCCGCAGAGCGCGAGGTGCTGAAGGTGATCGACGACCAGGTCGGCGCGCCCACAGGCGCCGAGCTGCTGGCCGACGTCACCGGGCACGCGCTGCGCGCACTGCAGCGGCAACCCGAACTCGCCGGTACCTACCACTGCGTCGCCGCCGGCGAGACGAGCTGGTTCGACTACGCGCGCTTCGTCGTCGAGTGGGCGCGCGCGCGCGGGCACCCGGTCAAGGTCGCGCCCGACGCGATCCGTCCGATCGCGACGTCGGACTACCCGACGCCGGCACGGCGTCCGCTCAACTCGCGGCTCGACACGACGAAGCTGCGCACCGCGTTCGGGCTGCACCTGCCGCCCTGGCAGGCCGGTGTCGAGCGCATGCTCGCCGAAGTCCTCGGCCACTGAATCACGAGGGTCCTCATGCAACGCAAAGGCATCGTCCTCGCCGGCGGGTCCGGTACCCGGCTGCATCCGGCCACGCTGGCGGTCAGCAAGCAACTGCTGCCGGTCTACGACAAGCCGATGGTCTACTACCCGCTGTCGACGCTGATGCTCGCCGGCATTCGCGACGTGCTTGTCATCAGCACGCCGCAGGACACGCCGCGCTTCGAGGCGCTGCTCGGCGACGGCAGCCGCTGGGGCATGAACCTGAGCTACTGCGTGCAACCCAGCCCCGACGGGCTGGCCCAGGCCTTCATCCTCGGGCGTTCGTTCGTCGGCGGCGCGCCGAGCGCGCTGGTGCTCGGCGACAACATCTTCTACGGCCACGACTTCAAGGGCGTGCTCGAGCGCGCGAGCGCGCGCTCGAGCGGCGCGACGGTCTTCGCCTACCACGTGCACGACCCCGAGCGCTACGGCGTCGTCGAGTTCGACGCCCACAAGCGGGCGCTGAGCATCGAAGAAAAGCCCAAGGCCCCGAAGAGCAACTACGCCGTCACAGGGCTGTACTTCTACGACGCGCAGGTGTGCGACATCGCGGCGGGCATCAAGCCCTCGGCGCGCGGCGAGCTCGAGATCACCGAGGTCAACGCGCGCTACCTGCAGCAAGGCGAGCTCGACGTCGAGATCATGGGCCGCGGCTACGCGTGGCTCGACACCGGCACGCACGACAGCCTGCTCGACGCCGGCCAGTTCATCGCCACGCTCGAGAAGCGCCAGGGCCTGAAGGTGGCGTGCCCCGAGGAGATCGCGTACCGCAGCGGCTGGATCGACGCGCTTCAGCTCGAACGCCTGGCGCAGCCGATGCTCAAGAACGGCTACGGCGCGTACCTGATGCAGGTGCTGCGCGAGACGGTGTTCTGACGCGATGAAGCTCACGCCCACCGCGATCGGCGACGTCGTCGTCGTCGAGCCCGCCGTGTTCGCCGACGAGCGCGGCTGGTTCATGGAGAGCTTCAACCAGCCGCGCTTCGAGGCGTCGCTGCGCGCGCTCGGCCTGCTCGTGCCTCGCCCGTTCGTGCAGGACAACCACTCGTGCTCGAAGGCCGGCGTGCTGCGCGGGCTGCACTACCAGCTGCCGCCGCACGCGCAGGGCAAGCTGGTGCGCGTCGTCAGGGGCCGCGCGTTCGACGTCGCGGTCGACATCCGCCGGGGCTCGCCGACCTTCGGCCGCTGGGTCGGCGTCGAGCTCAGTGCCGACAACCGCCGCCAGTTGTGGATCCCCGAGGGCTTCGCGCACGGTTTCGTCGCGCTCGAGGACGACACGCACTTCCTCTACAAGACGACCGACGTCTACGCCAAGGACTGCGAGCGTGCGATCCGCTGGGACGACCCGGCGCTCGGCATCTCGTGGCCGTTGCCGCCGGGCATGCACGCGCCGCGGCTGGCGGCGAAGGACGCGGCCGCGCCCGGCCTCGCCGATGCCGAGGTCTTCGCGGCGTAGGCGCGCGGGCGAGCCGCGGCGTCGCCTTCGGCCGACCGCACGGCCCGCCGCCGTGCCCCGCGACGCTTGACGATGGGGCCGCCAGCTGCGCCTCGCGCTCGGGCGGCGCTGCCGGGCACGCTGCTCGCGTCCATGGCCGCAGGCCTCGGGGGGATCCTGGCCAGCCAGCACCCGCTCGCGCCGGGTGGGGCGGTGGTCGCGGTGGCCCTGGTGATCGCCGCGACCTTGCGCTGGCCTGGCCTCACGTGGATCCTGCTGCCGGCCACGATGCCGTGGCTGGCGCTCAACCCCTGGACCGGCTGGCTGATGGTCGACGAGTTCGACCTGCTCGTGCTCGCGACGCTGGCCGGCGGGCACGCGGCGCGCGCCATCGCCTTGTGGCAGGGCCGAGCAGCGCCGCTGCCGCGGCGCGAGATCGGCATGCTCGCGCTGCTGGCCGCGCTTCTGGCGCTCGGCGTGGCGCGCGGCTGGCTCGACGCCGGGGGCGGCGCGCCCAGCGCGTTCGACGGCTACACCGGGTCCACCAATGCGCTGCGCATGGGCAAGAGCCTCGCCTTCGCGCTGGCGCTGTGGCCGCTGCTGCCGCGCGAGCCGGCGGCGCTCGCCGACGCCGCGCGCCGCTTCGCGCTGGGCACTCTCGTCGGGGTGACGATCGTCGGCGTCGTCGCGCTGGGCGAGCGCATCGCCTACCCGGGGCTGCTCGACTTCTCGGGCCCGTACCGCATCACGGCGCGCTTCTGGGAGATGCATGTCGGCGGCGCGGCGATCGACGCGTATCTGGCGCTGGTCGGGCCACTTGTCGCGTGGGCCGTGTGGCGTGCGCGCACGCCCATGCGCTTCGCCGGCGCGGCGCTGCTGGCGGTGCTCACGGTGCACGCGGCGCTGGTGACCTTCGCGCGGGGCGTCTACCTGGCCGTCGCGCTGCCGCTCGTGGGGCTGGTGCTGGTCCACGCGTGGCAGCGCTGGCGCCCGCGTCCCGCGGCCGCGCCGCCGCCCGACGACGGG
>JBBION010000075.1:0-10762 GCA_037443345.1 Rubrivivax sp.
GCGCGCGAGTCGCTGCGCGCGGCACCGCCGCGCGACAAGTTGCAGGCGGCGCTGACCGAGCACCTGGGCCACGTTCTGCGGCTCGAGGTCGAGGCCGGCGCGCCCGCCGACTCGCCGGCGCTGCGCGACGCCGCCGAGCGCGAGCGCCGCCAGCGCGAGGCCGAGCAGATCATCCACAACGACCCCGTCGTGCAGCAGCTGATGTCGCAGTTCGCGACCGCGCGCATCGTGCCCGGGTCGATCAAGCCCCATTGAGCTTTCGAGGAGCCCGACGATGATGAAGCAGCAGCTGGCCGGCCTGATGAAGCAGGCGCAGGCGATGCAGGACAACCTCAAGCGCGCGCAGGAGGAACTGGCGTCGATCGAGGTCGAGGGCCAGTCCGGCGCCGGGCTGGTGAAGGTCGTGATGACGTGCAAGCACGACGTCAAGCGCGTCGCGATCGACCCCAGCCTGCTCGCCGACGACAAGGACATGCTCGAGGACCTGGTGGCCGCCGCGTTCAACGACGGCGTGCGCCGCGCCGAGGAAGTGACGCAGGAGAAGATGGGCAAGCTCACCGCGGGGCTGCCGCTGCCGCCGGGGATGAAGTTTCCGTTCTGATGACGCCCCCCCGAAGCGGCCTGCGGCCGCCTCCCCCCCAGGGGGGCGCCGCCAGTGGACCGGCGCAGCCGGATCCACGGCGGCTGCTTGAAGGCAGCGGCTCGCGTCAGCGCCGACCCGCCTTCGCCCGCGACTGAGGTCGATGGTGGCCGAGTCGAGCCTGCAGGCGCTCGTCGACGCACTGCGCCGTCTGCCGGGCGTGGGCGTCAAGTCGGCGCAGCGCATGGCGTTCCACCTGCTGCAGCACGACCGCGACGGCGCGCTGCGGCTGGCGCAGGCGCTGCGCGAGGCCGTCGACAAGGTCGGCCACTGCGAGCGCTGCCACACGTTCAGCGAGCAGCCGGTGTGCGAGACCTGCCGCGACCCGCGGCGCGACGCGCGCCAGCTGTGCGTCGTCGAGACGCCGGCCGACCAGGCCGCGCTCGAGCGCACGGGCAGCTACCACGGCCTGTACTTCGTGCTGCTCGGGCGGCTGAGCCCGCTCGACGGCGTCGGCGCGCGCGACATCGGCGTGGCCGAACTGCTCGAGCGGGCCACCGACGGCGTCGTCGAGGAGGTGATCCTCGCCACCAGCTTCACCGCCGAAGGCGAGGCCACGGCGCACCTGCTGGCGCAGGCGCTGCGCGAGCGCAGGCTGAAGGTCACGCGGCTGGCGCGCGGCGTGCCCGCCGGCAGCGAGCTGGAGTACGTGGACCTGTCGACGATCGCGCACGCGCTCGTCGAGCGACGCTGAAGGAGCCCGCGATGCCCCGCCTGATCAAGCTGCACGCCGCGATGCCCGGCGCGCCCGAGGTCGACCACCCGAAGCCCGAGCGGCTGCTGCGCGGCAACCCGCGGCGCGAGACGTGGAACCTCGTCGACGAGCCGGTGACGGGGCGGCTGTACGTCGGCGTGTGGCGCTGCGAGCCGGGCCACTGGCGCATCGAGATGGGCGAGCGCGAACGCGAGCTGTTCACCGTGCTCGCCGGCCGCTGCCGCGTGCACGCCGACGACGGCTCGTTCGAGGAGGCCGGGCCGGGCGAGGCGATCGTGATCCCGGCGGGCTTTCGCGGCTCGTTCGAGGTGCTGGAGCCGCTGATCAAGACCTACGCCATCGTCGGCGACTGAACTCGCCGCGCGTGCAGGCGCCGGCGCCGCGCGGTTCGGCGGGTCAGCGCGCGGGGCGCTGCGCCGGTGACTTCGCCGGCGCCTTCGCGGCGGGCTTGGCCGGCGCAGCCTTCGTGGCGCTGCGCGTGCCGCCGGCGGCCGGTGCCGCCTTGCGCGCCGGCGCCTTGGCCGCACTGGCTTGCGGCAGGAAGACGACGACGCGCGTGCCCGGCGCGAAGCGCGCTGCCGCCGAGATATCGTTCCAGCGCGCGACGTTGGCGGCGCTGACGCCGAAGCGCTTGGCCACGCCGGCCACCGTGTCGCCCTTCGGGCCGGCGCGGTGGACGACACGCCGGAGCGCAGGACGCTCGGGCATCAGTGCGATGACGGCGTTGTCGGCGACCTGCGGCGGCACGTCGGCGGCGCGGTGCGCACTTCGCGGCACGAGCAGCGTCGAGCCGGCCTTGACCAGCATGCCCGCCGGAATGCGGTTGACCTGCACCAGCTGCGACTCGCCGACCCCGGCGAGCCTGGCCGCCTCGGCCGGGCGCAGCGTGCGCGGTGCCGTCCACGCCGTCCAGCTCGCCAGCGGGCCGCGGTGCGCCGCAAGGTTGCGCACGAAGGCGTCGGCGTTGTCGTAGGGCAGCAGCACGTGCGGCGTGCCGGCGGCCAGGATGACGGGCTTGTTCAGCTGCGGGTTCAGCTGGCGGAGCTCGTCGCCGGTGATGCCCGCGAGCTCGACGACCACGTCGACGTCGATGTCGCGCTCGATCGGCACCGCGAGGAAGAACGGGTGGTTCTCGAGCGGCTGCAGCGCCAGGCCGAACGCCGCCGGGTCGGCGACGATGTTCTTCACCGCCTGCAGCTTGGGCACGTAGTTGCGCGTCTCGGCGGGCATCCGCAGGCTGAGGTAGTCGGTGGGCTTCCTGGCGGCCTGGTTGCGCCGGATCGCGCGCTGGACATTGCCCTCACCCCAGTTGTACGCTGCCAGCGCGAGGTGCCAGTCGCCGAACATGTTGAACAGCCGCGTGAGGTAGTCGAGCGCGGCGCGCGTCGACGCGAGCACGTCGCGCCGGTCGTCGCGGAACACGTTCTGCGTCAGGTCGAAGTGGCGCCCGGTGGCCGGCATGAACTGCCAGATGCCCGACGCGCGCGCCGGCGACAGTGCCTGCGGGTTGAACGCGCTTTCGATGAACGGCAGCAGCGCGAGCTCCATCGGCAGCCCGCGGCGGTCGACCTCCTCGACGATGTGGAACAGGTAGCGGCCGCCGCGCTCCGTCATGCGCTGCACGTAGTCGGGGCGGCTGGCGTACCAGCGCTCGTGGCGGGCGACGAGCTCGTCGTCGAGGTCGGGCACCGCGAAGCCGTTGCGCACGCGCTCCCACAGGTCGGTGCGCGCGCCCGGCGCGCCGAGGTCGACCCGCGTCTCGGGGCGCACGGGGTCGATCGCCTCGGCCGGCTTGTCCGGCGCGGCGGCGACCTCGACCGGTGCGGCAGGCGTGGCCACCGGCGCCGGCGCGGGCGCCTGGGGTGCGCTCGTGGGCACGGCCGGCGGCAGCGCGGCGGTGGACGTGGCCGGCCCGCCCGGCAGCGTTGAACACGCGGCGAGTGCGAAGGCGGCGGCCAGCAGGGGCAGCAGGCGAAAGGCGCGGGTCATCATCGAAAGCGGTTCTTCCACTCGCGCAGCACGGCCAGCACGTCGGCGGCCGGTGCGTCGGCGGCCAGCGCCGCGTCGTGGTCGTGCGCGGCACGCACCACCGCCGGCGCGTCGCAGCGCAGGAACGGGTTGATGCGCCGCTCGACCTCGATCGTCGACGGCAGCGTCGGGCGGCCCGCTCGCCGCAGCGCCTCGCAGTGCTCGCGGTGGTGCGCGACGTCGGCGTTGTCGGGCTCGACGGCCTGCGCGAAGCGCAGGTTCGACAGCGTGTACTCGTGGGCGCAACACACGCGGGTGCGGCCGGGCAGCGCGGCGAGCTTGGTCAGCGACGCGTGCATCTGCGCCGCCGTGCCCTCGAACAGGCGGCCGCAGCCGGCCGAGAAGAGCGTGTCGCCGCAGAACAGCAGCGGCGCCTGCGTCGCGTCGCCGGGCCAGAAATAGGCCACGTGGCCGGCGGTGTGGCCGGGCACGTCGATGACCTGCAGCTCGAGCCCGAGCACCGGCACGACGTCGCCTTCGCACACGCCGACGACGGGCCCCGCGATGCGCTCGCCCGCGGGCGCCCACACCGGCCCGTGCAGCAGCGGGCGCAAGGCCTCGACGCCGCCGACGTGATCCCCGTGGTGGTGCGTCACTAGAATGCCCGCGAGCCGCAGCCCGCGGTCCTCGAGCGCGTGCCGCACCGGGTCGGCATCGCCTGGGTCGACGACCACCGCGTCGCGGCCGCGCACGAGCAACCAGAGGTAGTTGTCTTCGAACGTCGGCAGCGGGGTCAGCTCCAGATGCATCGCAGTCATTATAGAAACCGCTCCCCCGCGAGACCGGCCGAAGTGAAAGCCAATCGCCCGGCATGCGCCACGCTTTCGTGCCCCCGCTGAGCCCCGTCGCGCACGGCGGCGACCAACTGGCCGCGTGGCTGCACACGCCGCCCGGGCGTTACCTGCTCGCGTGGGAGCAGTCGCGCGTCGACCAGGTCGTCGCCGACCTGTTCGGCTTCCACGCGCTGCAGCTGGGCCTGTGCCAGCTCGACGCGCTGCGCAGCAACCGCATGCCGCACCGCTGGTGCGCGGCCGACCACCGGAGGCCGCCGCCCGCCGCCGACGACGGTGGCACGCCGCCGGCCGCGGTCGCGCTGCACTGCGACTTCGACGCGCTGCCGTTCCCGTCGCACAGCGTCGACCTCGTCGTGCTGCCGCACACGCTCGAGTTCGCGCGCGACCCGCACCACACCTTGCGCGAGGTCGAGCGCGTGCTGGTGCCCGAGGGCCGGCTGGTGGTGTTCGGCTTCAACGGGGCGAGCCTGTGGGGCCTGCGCCAGCGTGCCGGGCAGTGGCTGCGCCGCGCACGCGGGCGCGGCGAGACCTTCCTGCCGCGCAGCGGCGAGTTCATCGGCTACTGGCGGCTGCGCGACTGGCTGCGCCTGCTGAGCTTCGAGATGGAAGGCGGGCGCTTCGGCTGCTACGCGTGGCCCGTCGCGTCGCCGCGCTGGCTGCAGGGCGACGGCTGGATGGACCGCACCGGCGACCGCTGGTGGCCGGTGTTCGGCGCGGTGTACTCGCTGGTGGCGGTCAAGCGGGTGCGCGGCATGCGGCTGGTCGGGCTGGCGAAGGGCACGCGACGCCGCGTCGCGGCGGCGCCGGCCGCCGTCGCCAACCGGCGCCCGGCGTCACGGCGCGCGCACGCCGACGCGGTGACCGACGAGGTGGGGCGATGAACCCTGCTGCACGACCCGGCGCCGAGGTGGGCGCGTTCCGCCCTCGCGGTGAGGGTCACGAAGGGATCGGAGGGTAGTCGAGTGAGCGACGACGCGGTGACGATCTTCACCGACGGGGCCTGCAAGGGCAACCCGGGGCCGGGCGGCTGGGGCGCTTGGATCCGCTGGGGTTCGCACGAGAAGGAGTTGTTCGGCGGCGAGACCCTGACGACGAACAACCGCATGGAGCTGACCGCCGTCATCGAGGCGCTCGCGACGCTCAAGCGCCGCTGCCGCGTCACGGTGCACACCGACAGCGAGTACGTCAAGAAGGGCATGACGGAGTGGATGCCGGCGTGGAAGGCCCGCGGCTGGCGCACCGCCGACGGCAAGCCGGTGAAGAACGTCGAGCTGTGGCAGCGGCTCGACTCGCTGCGCCAGCAGCACGACGTGCACTGGCGCTGGGTCAAGGGCCACGCCGGCCACGAAGGCAACGAGCGTGCCGACGAACTCGCCAACCGCGGCGCCGCGCTCGTGCGCTGAACGCCAAGACCGACCGGACCGCGCGGTTCACGTCTAGACGCTACAGTCGGGCGGAAATCGCAAGAGACGCCGTGAAGACTCTGCACACCGTGGTTGCCGTCGTCGGCATCGCACTCGCTGGCGGCGGTGCTTGGTGGTTCCAGCATCGTGGTGCGTCGTCCGACGCCGGCTCGACGGCGGGCGCGCCTGGGGCGCCGGGGGTCGGGGCTGTCGCGCGTGCGCCCGCGGGCCCGGGCGCTGCGGGGCCGGGTGGCCGCGCGGGCGGGCCGGTGGCTGTCGAGGTCGGCCGCGCGAGCGCGATGGCGATCGAGGACCACGCGGTCGCGGTCGGCACCCTGCGCGCGAAGCAGGCCGTGATGATGCGCCCCGAGGTCAGCGGGCGTGTCGTCGCGATCGGTTTCGCCGACGGCCAGCGCGTGCGCCGCGGCCAACTGCTGGTGCAGCTCGACGACAAGCTGCAGCAGGCGCAGCTGCAGCAGGCGCAGGCGCAGGCGGCCATCGCGCGCACGACGCTGCAGCGCAACCGCGAACTGGCCGCCCAGGGCTTCATCAGCGCGAGCGCGGTCGACCAGAGCGTGGCCAGCCTCGAGGTCGCCGAGGCGCAGGTCGCGCTCGCCGCCGCGCAGCTGCAGCGCATGCGCGTCGTCGCGCCGTTCGACGGCATGGCGGGCATCCGCCACGTCAACCTCGGCGACTACGTCAAGGACGGCAACGACCTCGTCGCCGTCGAGGACACCTCGACGCTGTGGGTCGACTACCGCCTGCCCGAGCGGGACCTGGCGCGAGTGCGCGTCGGCCAGGGCGTCGAGGTCACGCTCGACGCGGCGCCGCAGCAGCGCTGGCGCGCGCGCGTCGAGGCGCTGGACGCGCAGATCGACGCCGCCGGGCGGTCGCTGCTCGTGCGCGCCCGGCTCGACAACGCCGGCGGCACGCTGAAGTCGGGCATGTTCGCGCGCACGCGCACCGTGTTCGCGAGCCGCGAGCAGGCCGTCGTCGTGCCCGAGGAGGCGCTGGTGCCGCAAGGCGAGCGGCAACTGCTGTTCAAGGTCGTCGACGGGCCGAACGGCAAGGTCGCGCAGCGGCTCGAGGCCCGGCTGGGCGCGCGGCTGCCGGGCAAGGTCGAGGTGCTCGAGGGCCTGCGCGACGGCGACCTCGTCGTGACGGCCGGCCAGGGGCGGCTGCTGCGCGGCGAGGGGGTGCCGCTTCGCATCGTCGAGGTGGGCGCCGGGGCCGGCGCGAAGCCCCCGGCGGCCAGTGCCGGTTCGGCGCCCGCGGGCGGCCCGGCGCCCAAGCGCAACGGCGCGCCGGCCTGAGGCGCACGACCGCGATGCGGCTGTCCGAGACCTCGATCCGCCGGCCGGTGTTCGCCACCGTGCTGTCGCTGCTGATCGTGCTGGTCGGCCTGGTGTCGTTCGACCGCCTCGCGGTGCGCGAATACCCGCTGATCGACGAGCCAGTGGTCACCGTCAACACGCGGCTGACCGGTGCGTCGTCGGAGGTCATCGAGTCGCAGGTCACGAAGCCGCTCGAGGACTCGATCGCAGGCATCGACGGCGTCGACGTCATCACGTCGATCTCGCGCGCCGAGCAGAGCCAGATCACGGTGCGCTTCAAGCTCCAGAAGAACCCCGACAACGCTGCCGCCGACGTGCGCGACCGCGTCTCGCGCGTGCGCGGGCGGCTGCCCGACGCCGTCGACGAGCCCGTCATCGCCAAGGTCGAGGCCGACGCGACGCCGACGATCTGGCTCGCTTACCAGAGCGAGACCCTCGACCCGCTCGAGCTCACCGAGCTGGTCAACCGCGTCGTCAAGCCGCGGCTGCAGACGGTGCCCGGCGTGGCCGACATCCAGGTCGGCGGCGCGCGCGAGCGCTCGATGCGTATCTGGCTCGACGCCGACAAGCTCGCGGCGTACCGCCTGACGGTGCAGGACGTCGAGGACGCGCTGCGGCGGCAGAACCTCGAGGTGCCGGCCGGGCGCATCGAGAGCCGGCAGCGCGAGTTCAACGTCACGGCGCGCACCGACCTGAAGACGGTGGCACAGTTCTACGATGTCGCGCTGCGCACCGAGGCCGGCTACACGGTGCGGCTGCGCGACGTCGCGCGCGTCGAGGAGGCGGCGGCCAGCGAGCGTTCGCGCGTGCGGCTCAACGGGGTGCCGGCGGTGTCCACCGGCGTGATCCGAAACGCCACCGCGAACCCGCTCGAGGTCGCCGACGGCGTGCGTGCGGTGATGCCGCTGATCCAGCGCGACCTGCCCGACTCGGTGCGCGTCGTGCAGGCCAACGACAACTCGGTGTTCATCGACCGCTCGATCAGGTCGGTCTACACGACGATCGCCGAGGCCGTGGTCCTCGTCGCGCTCGTCGTGTTCGTGTTCCTGCGCACGGTGCGCGCGTCGATCATCCCGCTGGTGACGATACCGGTCAGCCTGATCGGCTCGTTCGCGCTGATCGCGCTGGCCGGATTCACGATCAACACGCTGACGCTGCTGGCGCTGGTGCTGGCGATCGGGCTCGTGGTCGACGACGCGATCGTCGTGCTCGAGAACGTCTACCGCCACATCGAGGAAGGCCTCGCGCCGTTCCAGGCCGCACTCAAGGGCATCCGCGAGATCAGCTTCGCGGTGATCGCGATGACGCTGACGCTGGCCGCCGTGTTCGCGCCGCTGGCGTTCACGCCGGGGCGCACCGGGAGGCTGTTCGGCGAGTTCGCGCTGACGCTGGCCGGCGCGGTGATCGTGTCGGGCTTCGTCGCGCTGACACTCACGCCGATGATGTGCAGCAACCTGCTGCGCCACAACCCGAAGCCCGGCCGCTTCGACCGCGGCATGGAGGCTGCGCTGTTGCGCCTGACCGACGGGTACCGCGGTGCGCTGGCGTGGGTGCTGCGCCATCGCTGGGTCGTGCTGGTGGTGATGGCGCTGTCGGCCGGGGCGAGCTGGTGGCTGTTCTCGACGGCGAAGTCCGAACTCTCTCCGCTGGAGGACCGCGGCGTGATCCTGATGCCGGTGCGCGCGCCCGACGGCGCGACGATCGACTTCACCGCGCGCTACCTCGACGCGATCGACGGCGTCGCGCAGCAGCACCCCGAGTTCGACCGCCGCTTCGCGTTCCTCGGCGCCGGTGGCGGGGGCAACGTCGGCCAGGTCTCGCAGGGCACCGTGGTGCTGCGCGCGGTCGACTGGAGCCAGCGCGAGCGCACGACGATCGACCTCGCGCGCGACCTCGGCCCCAAGCTCTCGCAGCTGCCGGGCGTGACGGCCTTCCCGATCACGCCGCCCAGCCTCGGCCAGGGCTTCCGCTCGCGCCCGCTCGAATACGTGATCCAGACCAGCGACAGCTACGCGAACCTGGCGCAGGGCGCGCAGCAGATGCTCGCCGAGATGGCGAGGAACCCGGGGCTGATCCAGATCGACACCGACCTGCAGCTCAACAAGCCCGAGCTGTTCCTCGAGGTCGACCGCGCGCGTGCGGCCGACCTCGGCGTCAGCGTCGACGCGGTGGCACGCACCGTCGAGACGATGCTCGGCGGGCGCACCGTCACGCGCTACAAGCGCGACGCCGACCAGTACGACGTCATCGTGCAGACGGCCGGCAGCGGGCGCACGACGCCCGAGGACATCCAGCGGCTGTCCGTGCGCGGCGGCGACGGCGCGATGGTGGCGCTGGCGTCGCTGGTCACCGTGCGCGAGTCGGTGAGCCCGCGCGAGCTGAACCACTTCAACCAGCGCCGCTCGGTGACGATCACCGCCAACCTCGCACCGGGCTACTCGCTCGGCGAGGCCCTCGCGTTCATGGACCAGACGGCCGCTCGCGTGCTGCCGCCGGGCTACGTGACGGAGCTCAACGGCATCAGCCGCGAGTTCCGCAACGCTTCGGGGGCGCTCGGCCTCGTGTTCGTGCTCGCGCTGCTGTTCATCTACCTCGTGCTCGCGGCGCAGTTCGAGAGCTTCGTCGACCCGCTCGTGATCCTGCTCGCGGTGCCGCTGTCGATGGTCGGTGCGCTCGCGGCGCTGAAGCTGACCGGTGGCACGCTCAACGTCTATTCGCAGATCGGGTTGGTCACGCTGATCGGCCTGATCACGAAACACGGCATCCTGATCGTCGAGTTCAGCAACCAGCTGCGCCAGCAGGGGCGCGCGTTGACCGACGCGGTGCTCGAGGCGTCGACCCTGCGCCTGCGCCCGATCCTGATGACCACCGGCGCGATGGTGCTCGGCGCGGTGCCTCTGGCGCTGGCCACCGGCGCCGGCGCCGAGAGCCGCCAGCAGATCGGCTGGGTCATCGTCGGTGGCATGACGGTGGGCACGCTGCTGACGGTCTTCGTCGTGCCCACCGTCTACACGCTGTTCGCGCGCCAGCGCATCCCGGGCGAGATCACGACGCCGGAGGCGCCTGCCGAGCCGGCGCGCTCCTGAGCACGGCGAGGCTGCGGCGTCAGCGCCGCTCGCCGGCGGCCTGCGGCTCGGGCACGAACTCGACGACGTTCGCCGCCGTCGGCGACGCCGCCACGGGGGCGGACGCGTCGGCGTGCACCAGCTGGCCCTGCACGACGGCGCCGACGTCGACCTGCAGCTGCCGGTAGCGCAGCGTGCCGGTGACCCGTGCGCCGGCCTGCAGCTCGACGTAGTGCTCGACCTCGACGTCGCCGTCGATGGTGCCGTTGATCAGCGCGTTGCCGCAGTGCACGCGGCCCTCGATGCGACCGCTGTGCGACAGCACGAGCAGCGCCGGCGCGTCGCCGTCGGCGCTGCGGCCGCTGACCTGGCCGCGCACGCGCCCGTCGATGCGCAGGCCGCCGCAAAAGACGACGTCGCCCTCGACCTCGACGCCTTCGGCGACGAGGCTGGACAGCTGCGTGAGCCTGATCGTCGGTTTCGCTCGCGTCTTGCCGAACATCGGGGGCTCCTAGCGCTTGCCGTCGCGCGCCTGGCGGAAGAAGGTCAGCTCGTCGCGGCACTCGCCGACGCGCTGGTTCAGCGCGTCGATCTGGCGCTCGAGCTCCTGTGCGCGCGCCTCGGCCACGCCGAGTGCGAGGCGGTGCTGCTCGGCCTCGTGCTGCCAGCGCACGGCGGGGTCGAGGCCGTCGGCCGCGGGCACGACGTGCGGCAGCGCGAGCGCCGCACCGAACCCCAGCGCGGCCGCGGCGGCGAGCGTGGCCAGCGCCGGGCCGCGGCGCG
>JBBION010000076.1:0-10761 GCA_037443345.1 Rubrivivax sp.
CAGGATCTGCTCGCGGCGCTCGACGCGGCCCGCGAGGTGCGCCCGCTGTTCGAGCACTACGCGCGCACGCGCCGTGTGTGGGCGCCCGATCTGCCGGGCTTCGGTGCCTCCGAGCGCGGCGACCGTGCCTACACGCCGCGGCTGATGACCGACGCGCTTCTCGCGACGCTCGACGCGATGCAGCGCGAGACGAAGCGCCTGCCCGACGTGCTGGCGGCATCGCTGGGCTGCGAGTTCGCCGCGCGCGCCGCCGTCGAGCGGCCGGGCGCGCTGCGAAGTCTGGCGCTGGTGAGCCCGACCGGCTTGAGTGGCACGCGCGCGTTTCGCGGCGTGCCGGGCAGCACGCGTGGCGTGCCGGCGGTCTACCGCGTGCTGCGCGGCCCCGGCTGGGGCGGTGCGCTGTTTCGCCAGCTCACGCGCCCCGGCGTGATCGGCTACTTCCTCGAGCGCACCTGGGGCGCCAAGGCGATCGACGAAGACCTGTGGCGCCACGACGTGCTGACGGCGCGCCAGCCCGGCGCCGAGTTCGCGCCGCTGCACTTCCTCGCCGCCAACCTGTTCAGCGCCGACGTGACGACGCTGTACGAGTCGCTCGCACTGCCGGTGTGGATGAGCCACGGCGTGCGCGGCGACTTCACCGACTACCGCGGCAAGCGCGTCGTCGAAGGCCGCGCCAACTGGCGCTTCACGGTGTTCCCGACCGGCGCGCTGCCATACTTCGAGGTGCGCGAGGCGTTCGTCGCGGCCTACGACGCGTTCCTCGCCGGCTTGCCGGACTGACGCGCCGGCACGCAGGCCGTGTACGCTGTGCCGGATCGCGTGGCGCGTCGGCGCCGGCGGTCGAGACCGTCAACCCCTCCGAGGAGATTCGTGATGCCCCTGTTCGTCGAGGATCGGCGAGGCCGATCGGCCTGGGTTGTCGCGGCCGCCGCCGCCGCGGCCGTGTTCACGTCGCCGGCGTTCGCGCAGCCCGCCACCGCCGCCACGCACGCCATCCGCCTGCTGACGCCGGAGGCCGCGCTGAAGGCGACCACCGCGGCGTTGCAGGACTGCCGCCGCCGCGGCTACCAGGTCGCCGTCGCGGTGGTCGACCGCTTCGGCGTCGCGCAGGCGATGCAGCGCGACCGCTTCGCCGGCCCGCACACGCCCGACACCGCGGTCAACAAGGCGTGGACGGCGGTGAGCTTCCGCACGCCGACGACGGAGCTCGCCCGCGCGACGCAGGCCGGGCAGCCGAGCTCGGGCATCCGCCAGGTGCCGCGCTTCGTCGGCGTCGGCGGCGGCCTGCTGATCGAGGCGGGCGGCTCGATCGTCGGCGCGATCGGCGTCTCGGGCGCGCCGACCGGCGACGCCGACGACGACTGCGCGAAGGCGGGCATCGCGGCGATCAAGGACGACCTCGAGTTCTGAGCGGCGCACCGCGCCGCCGCGGCCGGTGCGTCAGGCCGCGACCTCGAGGCTCGCCTCGACGCGGTCGCGACCGGTGCGCTTGGCGCGGTACAGCGCCTCGTCGGCACGCAGCAGCGCGGCGTCGATCGTCTCGTGCGCACCGAGCAGCGCGAGGCCGACCGACACCGTGACGGCCAGCGTGCCGCTGCCGGTGGCGACGGGCCGCGTCGACATCGCCAGGCGCAGCCGCTCGGCCACGTGGCGCGCCGCGGCGAGGTCCGCCACCGGCACGACGAGCGCGAACTCCTCGCCGCCGTAACGCGTGACCAGCGCGTCGGCGCGCACCTGTGCGCGCAGCGTGCGTGCGACCTCGCGCAGCACGTCGTCGCCGGTCAGGTGGCCGTGGCGGTCGTTGACCTGCTTGAAGTGGTCGATGTCGATCATCAGCACGGCGGCCTCGGCGCCCCGGGTCCGGCCCGCGGCGATGACCGCCGGCGCGAGGTCGCGCAGCGCACGGCGCGTCAGCACGCCGGTCAGCTCGTCGGTCATTGCGAGGCGCTCGAGCCGCATCGTGAGCCGGGCGTTGATGACGTTGAGCACCACGGTGGCGAGGAAGATCGGCATCACGCCGTAGAAGATCGCGAACACCGGCGCGACGGCCGGCGGCACGTGGATGTGGTGCGTGAGCAGCGGCCCGTCGTAGCGCGCCGTCAGCATCGCGCGCAGCAGCCAGCTGGCGGCGAACAGCATCATGGCCATGCCGAGCACGCGCTCGGCGACGTTGGCTGGCCGCGCGATCGCCCGCCTGAGCGCCACCACCGACAGCAGCGAGAGCACCGTCATCGTCGCGACGAAGGTGTGGCTCAGCGCCCAGCCGCCGCGCTGCGCCGCCAGCGCGTGCGCGAGCACGACGACGGCCAGCACGGCCCACGGGGCGCTCGGCCACACGCGCACGGCGTCCAGGCGCGCCAGCCCCCAGGCGAACAGGCCCACGCCGAGCGATGAGCCGACGAGCACGATCAGCATCGGCGTCGAGTTCGGGCCGTCGACGCCGAACACGGCCTGGAACAGCGACACGCCGAGCACCAGGAACGCCGCGCTGCAGATGCGCAGGCCCTCGCGCAGGTGGCGCTCGTCGGGACGCACCAGCGCCATCATCGCGGCGGCCACGCACGACGCGGCGCCGCAGATGACGAACGCGCTCATGACGTCGAGGTGCAGCATCGGGGACGGCGCGCGCTTGGGTGCGGTGCCCGCTACCCTATCGCGGCGCGCGCCGCGGCGCCATCGGGGTCGAACCCGTGCACGCCGGCGGCCCGGCGCCGCGGGCTACAGCCAGCCCTTGCGCTTGAAGTACCAGAACGGCGTCGCGACGCTGAGCGCCATCAATGCGAGCGAGAACGGGTAGCCGAAGCGCCAGCTCAGCTCGGGCATGTGCTCGAAGTTCATGCCGTAGACGCTGGCGATGAGCGTCGGCGGCAGCAGCGCGACCGCGGCCACCGAGAAGATCTTGATGATGCGGCTCTGGTTCAGGTTGATGAAGCCGACCGTGGCGTCCATCAGGAAGTTGATCTTGTCGAACAGGAACACGGTGTGGCTGTCGAGCGAGTCGATGTCGCGCAGGATCTGGCGCGCGTCCTCGAACTGTTCGGCGTTGAGCAGGCGGCTGCGCATCATGAAACTCAGCGCGCGGCGCGTGTCCATCACGTTGCGGCGGATGCGGCCGTTGAGGTCCTCCTCGCGCGCGATCGCGGCCAGCGCCTCGGCGGCCACCGCGTCGGTGACGTTGGCGTTCTGCCCCAGTACGCTGGCGCTGACCTTCTCGAGGCTGTCGTAGATGCCCTCGAGCACGTCGGCCGAGTACTCGGCGTCGGTGTCGTAGAGCTTGAGCAGCACGTCCCTGGCGTCCTCGATCAGCGCCGGGGTGCGGCGTGCGCGCAGGCGCAGCAGGCGGAACACCGGCAGGTCCTCGGCGTGCACCGAGAACAGCACGTTGTCGCGCAGGATGAAGGCCACGCGCACGTTGCGTGCCGTCTTGCCGCCGGGCTCGTCGTCGTTCTCGATCAGGAAGTCGGAGCGGATGTGCAGCTCGCCGTTGTCTTCCTCGTAGAAGCGGGCCGACTCCTCGATGTCCTCGTCGGCGACGTCCTCGGGGATCACGAGGCCGAAGCGCCCCGCGACCCAGCCCTTCTCCTCCGGAGTCGGCGACTCGAGGTCGACCCACACCGGGCGCAGGTCGGCGAGGGCGGCGGCGCTGTCGATTTCCTGCTGGACCAACCGCCCGTTGGCCAGCGTGAAGACGTTGAGCATGGCGTTCTCCGGCGCCACGCAGGGCCGCAAGGGGTCTTGCTGCGGGCGGGGTGACGAGTGGCGACCGTCTCACCCCGCGGCGTCGGCGGTCGTGTCGGGCCGAGCCCGCCGCCAGCGGCTGAACCGGAGTGGACGGTCACCGAGGGTGACTCTGATCCAACGTGGTGTCTCCGAGAAACAGCTGTGGATTATGGCATCGGCAACGGCGGCGAAGGCGGCCGTCATCGGCTTGTCACGCCCGGTCTTCGGGGGCACACTGCCTCGGGCGGGCCTGCTTGGCGATACGCCCGGTGGTGTCTGCCGCCAACCCTCGGAAAGGAGCCCCTCATGAATTTGACGATCAGCGGACACCACCTCGAGGTGACGCCGGCCCTGCGCGAGTACGTCGTCACCAAGCTCGACCGCGTGACCCGGCATTTCGACCAGGTGGTCGACGTCAACGTGCTGCTGACCGTCGAGAAGCTCAAGGAGAAGGAGCGCCGGCAGAAGGCCGAGGTGACGGTCCACGTCAAGGGCCGCGACATCTTCGTCGAGCAGTCGCACGAGGATCTCTACGCCGCGATCGACCAGCTGATGGACAAGCTCGACCGCCAGATCGTGCGCCACAAGGACAAGACGCAGGACCACCATCACCTGCCGGCGAAGCGCATGGACGCAAGCCTTTGAGCGGAAGTGTGCGCACGCTGGCGCTGGTGGGCGGCGGCGCGGTTGTTGCGGCGCAGCATTCGTGCAACACCTGACGAAAGGCGGCCCGGCGTCGATGGCACGGCCTTGCTGCGGTGCCTAGAATGCAACGCTCTGTCACACCGGCCGGGTTCCCGCCGCCCTGCGGCGGTCCCCTGGCGCCCACGACATGAACCGTCTCGCCGCCATCCTGCCCGCCAGCAACGTGCTGGTGAACGTGGACGCCACCAGCAAGAAGCGCGTGTTCGAACAGGCGGGCCTGCTGTTCGAGAACCAGCACGCGATCGCCCGCGCGACCGTCACCGACAACCTGTTCGCGCGCGAGCGGCTGGGTTCGACCGGCCTCGGCCACGGCGTGGCGATCCCCCACGGCCGCATCAAGGGGCTGAAGAACCCGCTGGCGGCCGTGCTGCGCGTGCAGCAGCCGATCCCCTTCGACGCGCCCGACGACGAACCGGTGACGCTGCTGATCTTCCTGCTGGTGCCCGAGGCGGCGACGCAGCGCCACCTCGAGATCCTGTCCGAGATCGCCGAGATGCTCAGCGACCGCGAGCTGCGCGAGCGGCTGAAGACGGAAGTCGAGGCCGAGACGCTGCACCGGCTGATCTCGACCTGGGAGCCGCTGAAATCGGTGGCGTGACGCCGCGCGGCGACGTGCCGCCTCGCGCATGAAGCCAGCCACCCTCAGCGCCGAGGCGCTGTTCGAGGAGCACCGCGGCTCGCTGCGCTGGGAGTGGGTCGCCGGCCACGCGCACCCGGACCGCCGCTTCGACGAGTCGGCGATCCGCGAGGCCGGCTCGGCGGCCGACCTGATCGGCTACCTCAACTACATCCACCCCTACCGGGTGCAGATCGTCGGCCGCCGCGAGGTCGCCTACCTGAACGACGCCGCGCCCGAGGTGCAGGAACGGCGCATCGCGCGCATCGTGACGCTCGAGCCGCCGATGCTGATCGTCGCCGACGCGCAGGTGCCGCCCGACCGGCTCGTCGCGCTGTGCGACCGCGCCGACATCCCGCTGTTCGTCACGCAGGAACCCGCCGGGCACGTGATCGACGTGCTGCGCGCCTACCTGTCGCAGCTGTTCGCCGAGCGCACGACGCGCCACGGCGTGTTCATGGACATCCTCGGGCTGGGCGTGCTGCTGACGGGAGAGTCAGGGCTGGGCAAGAGCGAACTCGGCCTCGAGCTGATCTCGCGCGGCCACGGCCTGGTGGCCGACGACGCCGTCGACCTGTACCGCGTGTCGCAGACCGCGATCGACGGGCGCTGCCCCGAGCTGCTGATGAACCTGCTCGAGGTGCGCGGCATCGGCCTGCTCGACATCAAGGCCATCTTCGGCGAGACCGCGGTGCGCCGCAAGATGCGGCTCAAGCTGATCGTGCACCTGGTGCGCAAGGAGACGCTCGAGCGCGACTTCGAGCGCCTGCCCTACGAGCCGATGTACGAGGACGTGCTCGGCGTGCCGGTACGCAAGGTCGTCATCGCGGTCGACGCCGGGCGCAACCTCGCGGTGCTGGTCGAGGCCGCGGTGCGCAACACGGTGCTGCAGCTGCGCGGCATCGACACCTACCAGGAGTTCATCGCGCGCCACCAGCGCGCGATGGAGCAGGGCGGCGGGGGCTGACGCCGGGCTACTTCGGCCGGTGCGGGCACGCGGCCTGGGTGCACTCGGCGTACAGCGCCAGCGTGTGCTCGCGCAGCGCGAAGCCGCGCGACTCGGCCACGGCGCGCTGGCGCGCCTCGATCTCGGCGTCGAAGAACTCCTCGACGCGCCCGCACGTCAGGCACACGAGGTGGTCGTGGTGCTGGCCCTCGTTGAGCTCGAACACCGACTTGCCACTCTCGAAGTGGCTGCGCGTCAGCAGCCCGGCCTGCTCGAACTGCATCAGCACGCGGTACACGGTGGCCAGGCCGATGTCGGAGCCGTCGGCGAGCAGCGCCTTGAACACGTCCTCGGCCGTCATGTGGCGCTGGCTGGTGCGCTGGAAGACCTCGAGGATCTTGATGCGCGGCAACGTGGCCTTCAGGCCGCTGCTCTTGAGTTCTTCGGCGTGGGTCATCGCGAGGGCACGGGCGTGCGGGGCGGTCGGGCGCGGTGCGCCGTTAGAATTTCCCATCATAACGACGCGCCCTGACCTTGCCGAGTGCGCGCCTACCGATGACCGCCTTCCCGTCTTCTCCGTCGCGGCGCACGTGCGCGGTCCTGCTCGCGGCCACCGCGACGCTGGGCGCCTGCTCGACGACCGCCCCGCAGGACCGCCTGTTCGGCCTCGTCACGCCGTACCGCATGGAGGTCGTGCAGGGCAACGTCGTGACGCGCGAGCAGGTCGAGCGTCTGCGCCCGGGCATGACGCGCGAGCAGGTCGTCGCGGCACTCGGCTCGCCGCTGCTGGCCAGCGTGTTCCACGCCGAGCGCTGGGACTACGTGTTCACGATCCGCCGCCAGGGCGCAGAGCCCCAGCGGCGCAGCATCGTCGTGTGGTTCAACGGCGACCGCTTCGAGCGCGCCGAGGTGCCCGAACTGCCCAGCGAGCGCGAGTTCGTCGCGACGATCAGCAACGTGCGGCCCGCCGCGGTGCCGCGGCTGCAGCTCAGCGACGCCGAGATCGCGAAGCTGCCGGCGACGACGCGCCCCCCAGCGCCGGCGGCGCCCGAGCCGCAGGGCCCGGCGCGCAGCTACCCGCCGCTGGAGCCGCGATGACGGCGCCGGCGCTGCGCGTGGCGGTGGCCGGCGCCTCGGGGCGCATGGGCCGCATGCTCGTCGAGGCCGTGCTGCAGGCGGCCGACTGCACGCTGGCCGGTGCCTTCGACCGTGCTGGCAGCGGCGTCGTCGGCCAGGATGCGGGCGCCTTCCTCGGCCGCACGACGGGCGTCACCGTCACCGAAGACGTGCGCGCCGCGCTGACCGGCGCCGACGTGGTGATCGACTTCACCCGCCCCGAGGGCACGCTCGCGCACCTGGCCCTGTGCCGCGAGCTCGGCGTCAAGGCAGTGATCGGCACCACCGGCTTCTCGGAAGCGCAGAAGGCGCAGATCGCCGACGCGGCACGGCACGTCGCGATCGTGATGGCGCCCAACATGAGCGTGGGCGTCAACGTCGTGCTGCGGCTGCTCGACACGGCCGCGCGCGCGCTCAGCGAAGGCTACGACATCGAGATCGTCGAGGCGCACCACCGCCACAAGGTCGACGCGCCCAGCGGCACCGCGCTGGCGATGGGCGAGGTCGTCGCGCGCGCGCTCGGCCGCGACCTCAAGGCCTGCGCCGTCTACGGCCGCGAAGGCGTCACCGGCGAGCGCGACCCGTCGACGATCGGCTTCGCGACGATCCGCGGCGGCGACATCGTCGGTGACCACACGGTGCTGTTCGCCGGCACCGGCGAGCGCATCGAGATCACGCACAAGAGCGCCAGCCGCGCCACCTACGCGCAGGGCAGCCTGCGTGCGGCGCGCTTCCTCGCCGACAAGGCCAGCGGCCTGTACGGCATGGACGCCGTGCTCGGGCTGGCCTGAGCCCGCCTGCGCGCATGGCCGGCTTCGCCCCGTTCTGGGACCAGAGCGACGCGGTCGGCCGCGCGGTCGCGCTGCTGCTGCTCGCGATGTCGGTCGCGACGTGGGTGCTGATCTTCTGGAAGGGCTGGGTGCTGCGCCGCGCGCGGCACGACATCGCCCGCGGCGTGGCGGCGTTCTGGGCCGCGCCGAGCGTGGAGGTCGCGCGCGGGCGGCTCGCGGCGATCGACCGCGAGCAGCTGCTGCTGCCGCTGGTCGACGCCGCGCAGCAGGCACCGGCCGGCGGCTCGCTCGAGACGCACGCGCACCTCGACTCGCAGCTCACGCGCCGGCTGCGCGGTGCGCTGCACCGCGCGGTGGCGCACCTGCAGTACGGGCAGGTCGTGCTCGCGTCGGTCGGCGCCACGGCACCTTTCGTGGGGCTGTTCGGCACCGTCTGGGGCATCTACCACGCGCTGCTGGCCATCGCCGCCGCCGGCGCGGTGACGATCGACAAGGTCTCGGGCCCGGTCGGCGAGGCGCTCGTGATGACGGCCGCCGGCCTCGCGGTGGCCATCCCCGCGGTGCTGGCCTACAACGTCTACGGCAAGTGGGTCGCGGCCAGCGAGGCCGAGCTCGAGGGCTTCGCACACGACCTGCGCGAGATGACGATCGACGCCGCCGCGGCGCCATCGTGAGCGCGCGATGAGCTTCGGCCGCCTGGGCCGCGAGACGAGCGGCCGCCCGATGAGCGACATCAACATGACGCCGCTGATCGACGTCATGCTCGTGCTGCTCGTGATCTTCATCATCACGGCGCCGCTGATCGCGCCGGCGCTGCGGCTGGACCTGCCGCAGGCCGAAGGTGGCGTCGCCGACGTGCCCGAGTTCGTCAGCGTCGCGATCGACCGCGACGGCACGCTGTTCCTCGGCGACGCGGCGATCGACGCCGAGCAGCTCGCCGCGCGGCTGGCCGACACCGCCCGGCGCAACCCGCGCACCGAGGTGCAGCTGCGCGCCGACCGCAGCGTGCCGTACGGCCGCGTGGCCGAGCTGATCGACCTCGTGCAGCGCGCGGGCCTGAGTCGCGTGGGCTTCGTCACCGAGGCGCCGGCCGCCCGCTGAGCGCCGCCGCGCGCGCCACGCGTGGCGGGGGGCGCTCCCTACAATGCCGCGCATGAACGAGAAATACGTCCCCGCCGAGGTCGAGGCCGCGGCGCAGCGCCACTGGGCCGAGCGCGACGCCTACCGCGTGCGCGAGGACGCCGGCAAGCCCAAGTACTATGCCTGCTCGATGCTGCCGTACCCCAGCGGCAAGCTGCACATGGGGCACGTGCGCAACTACACCATCAACGACATGCTGGCGCGCCAGCTGCGCATGCGCGGCCACAACGTGCTGATGCCGATGGGCTGGGACGCCTTCGGCCTGCCGGCCGAGAACGCGGCGATGAAGAACAAGGTGCCGCCGGCGGCGTGGACCTGCTCGAACATCGCGCACATGAAGGGCCAGATGCAGGCGATGGGCCTGGCCATCGACTGGAGCCGCGAGGTCGCCACCTGCAGCCCCGACTACTACAAGTGGAACCAGTGGCTGTTCCTGAAGATGCTCGACAAGGGCATCGCCGAGCGGCGCACGCAGGTCGTCAACTGGGATCCGGTGGACCAGACCGTGCTCGCCAACGAGCAGGTCATCGACGGGCGCGGCTGGCGCTCGGGCGCGCTCGTCGAGAAGCGCGAGATCCCCGGCTACTACCTGAAGATCACCGACTACGCCGAGGAGCTGCTGGCGGCGGTGGCCGACCCGCAGGACAAGAACTTCCTCGCCGGCTGGCCCGAGCGCGTGCGCCTGATGCAGGAGCACTGGATCGGCAAGAGCGAGGGCGTGCGCTTCGCGTTCCCGCACGACATTCGCGGCGACGACGGCGAACTCATCGGCGGCGGGCGCCTGTACGTGTTCACGACGCGCGCCGACACCGTCATGGGCGTCACGTTCTGCGCGGTGGCCCCCGAGCACCCGCTGGCCGCGCACGCGGCCGCCTCGCGACCCGACGTGGCCGCCTTCATCGAGAACTGCAAGCAAGGCGGCACCACCGAGGCCGAGCTCGCGCTGAAGGAGAAGGAGGGCCTGGACACCGGCCTCGTCGTCACGCACCCGCTGACCGGCGAGCCCGTGCCGCTGTGGGTAGGCAACTACGTGCTGATGAGCTACGGCGACGGCGCCGTGATGGGCGTGCCGGCGCACGACGAGCGCGACTTCGCGTTCGCCAAGAAGTACGGCCTGCCGATCCGGCAGGTCATTGCCGTCGACGGCGAGACGTTCACGGCCGACGCCTGGGCCGAGTGGTACGCCGACAAGCCGCGCGCGCGCTGCGTGAACTCGGGCGTGCTCGACGGGCTGTCGCACAAGGCCGCGGTCGACAAGGTGGCCGAGCTGCTCGCCGCCAAGGGCCTGGGCGAGAAGAAGGTCACCTGGCGCCTGCGCGACTGGGGCATCAGCCGCCAGCGCTACTGGGGCACGCCGATCCCGATCATCCACTGCGACGCCTGTGGCGTCGTGCCGGTGCCCGAGAAGGACCTGCCCGTCGTGCTGCCCGAGGACCTGATCCCCGACGGCAGCGGCAACCCGCTGAACAAGTCTGCGTCGTTCCTCCACGTCGCGTGCCCGACGTGCGGCAAGCCCGCACGGCGCGAGACCGACACGATGGACACCTTCGTCGACTCGTCGTGGTACTTCATGCGCTACTGCGACCCGACGAACGACCGCGCGATGGTCGCCGAGGGCACGCGCCACTGGATGCCGATGGACCAGTACATCGGCGGCATCGAGCACGCGATCCTGCACCTGCTGTACGCGCGCTTCTGGACCAAGGTGATGCGCGACCTCGGCCTCG
>JBBION010000077.1:0-10642 GCA_037443345.1 Rubrivivax sp.
CAACGACCCCCACCATGTCAAGGTGGTGCTCTAACCAGCTGAGCTACGCGCCTGCGAGCCGCGCAGTATAGCCGAGCCTCGGCGCCCTCGCCGTCAGCGCCGGCGCGCCTGCCGCACGCCGCCCACGCGCATCACCTGCGCGAGTACCTGCTGCAGCCGCGACGCGTCGGCGATCTCGACGGTGAACGTCATCCACGCGGTGCCGCCGCGGCTGTCCTTGACGCTTTGCGTGTGCACGCCGGTCACGTTCATCTTCTCCTTCGCGAAGACCTCCGAGATGTCGCGCAGCAGACCCGGGCGGTCGGCGGCCTCGACGCGCACGTCGACCGGGTACAGCGCGTCGTCGGCGCGGCGAGCCGCACCCCACTCGACCGGGATCACGCGCTCGGGCGAGCGCGCCGCGACGTGCCGGAAGTTGGCGCAGTCGGCGCGGTGCACCGCGACGCCGCGCCCGCGCGTGACGAAGCCGCCGATCGCGTCGGGCGGCGCCGGCCGGCAGCAGCGCGCCAGCGACGTCAGCAGCGAGTCGACGCCCACCACCAGCACGCCGCCGCGCGACGCGCCCTCGCCGGCGCGCGAGCGCTTGATCGCGATGCCCTCGTCGGCCGGCGGCGCCGGCTCGGCCGGGCGCAGCAGCTGCTCGATGTGGCGCAGCGAGTACTCGTCCTTGCCGACCACCTCGAACAGCGCCGCGGCGCCGTTGAAGCCGAGCTGCGCGGCGAGGTCGTCGAGCTTCAGCGCGGTGCGGCCCTCGCGCTGCAGCAGCTTCTCGACCGCCTCGCGCCCGCGCGCGATCGTCTGCTCCTGCGCCAGAGCGTTGAACCACGCACGCACCTTGGACTTCGCGCGGTGGCTCGCGAGGTAGCCGAGCTCGGCGTTGAGCCAGTCCAGCGACGGCCCGCCCTCCTTGGCCGCGACGACCTCGACGGTCTGCCCGTTGGCCAGCGGCGTGTTCAGCGGCACCATCGCGCCGTCGACGCGCGCACCGCGGCAGCGGTGGCCCAGCTCGGTATGCAGGCTGTAGGCGAAGTCCACCGGTGTCGCGCCGGCCGGCAACTCGACGACCGCCGCCTGCGGCGTGAAGACGTAGATGCGGTCGTCGAACGCGCTGCCCGCGTCGCCCGCGGCCTGCGCGTAGTCGCGCTCCCACGCCAGCAGCTGGCGCAGCACCGCCTTGCGCGCCTCGGCCACGCGCTCCTCGAACGCGCCGGCGGCGCTCACCCCGGCGTAGCCGCGCGTGCCGGCCTCCTTGTACGCCCAGTGCGCCGCGACGCCGTACTCGGCGTGCTCGTGCATCGCGTGCGTGCGGATCTGCACCTCGACGGGTCGGCGGTCGTCGTCGAGCACGACCGTGTGCAGCGACTGGTAGCCGTTGGGCTTGGGCCTGGCGATGTAGTCGTCGAACTCGCCTTCGACCGGCGTGTAGCGCTGGTGCACCAGCGCCAGCGCCGCGTAGCAGGCGCCGACGTCAGCCACCAGCACGCGCAGCGCCCGCAGGTCGAGCACCTGCGCGAAGTCGAGCCGCTTGCCCTGCATCTTCTTCCAGATGCTGTAGAGGTGCTTGGGCCGCGCCTGCACGCTGGCCCGCACGCCGGCGCGCTCGAGCTCGGCGGCCAGCTGCGTGCGGAAGGCCTCGAGCCGCTGCTCGCGCTCGCTGCGCTTCTCGTCCAGCAGCGCGGCGATGCGCTTGTACTCGTCGGGCTGCAGGAAGCGGAACGACAGGTCTTCGAGCTCCCACTTGACCTGCCAGATGCCCAGCCGGTTGGCCAGCGGCGCGAACACCTGCTGCGTCTCGAGCGCCATCGCCACCGGGCACGCCGTCTTGCTGTGCGTGTGCCAACGCAGCGTCTGCAGCCGCGACGCCAGCCGCAGCAGCACCACGCGCAGGTCGCGCGAGAACGCGAGCAGCATCTTGCGCACGCGTTCGGTCTGCTGTGCACGCTGGTCGGCGCCGACCTGCGCCTCGCGCGCCGCGCGCTGGATCTGCACCAGCCGCCGCGTGCCGATCACCAGCGCCGCGTAAGAGGTGCCGAAGGCCTTCGCGATCACCTCGTCGGGGCGGTGCAGGTAGTCGGCGGCGTAGACGAGGTACGCCGCGGCCTGCATCGACGGCGCGGCGCCGATCGCACGCAGGATCGCGGCGACGCCCTCGGCGTGCGCCCACGCGTTCTCGCCGGTGTCGAGCGCCTGCGGCGCGAGCAGCGGCTCGGCGAACGCACGGGCGCGCTGCAGCGCGCCGGCGCCCTCGCCGTCGTCGAGCGGCGCCGCCGGCTCGCCGACGTCGGCGATGCGCACGATCGGCGCGACGTCGGCCGCCGCTGCCGTCGTCTTCATGACGAGCGCAGGAAGTCGCGCACGACGGCCACCTGGTCGGGCGCCACCAGCGTCGGCGCGTGGCCGACGCCGGCGAACTCGACGAGCGTCGCGCGCGGCCCGCGCTGCGTCATCGCCTGCGCCGTCGCGTGCGACAACAGGTCCGACTCGGCGCCGCGCAGCAGCAGCGTGCGTGCCGTGATGCGGTCGTACGCGGCCCACAGCGCGGCCTCGCCGGCGGCGGCCATCTCGGGCGTCGCGGCGCGCAGCGGCACGGCGATCGCCGGGTCGTAGTGCAGCACGTAGCCGCCCTCGCCGTCGGGCCGCAGCTGCGGCGCGGTGAGCGCCAGCCACTGCTCTCGCGTGTGCGGCCCGAAGCCGGCGGCGATCGTGCGCAGCCGCTCGGCCGCCTCGTCGAGGCTCGCGAAGCGCATCGGCACGCCGACGTAGCTGCCGATGCGCGCCACCGCCGCCGGCTCGATGCGCGGGCCGACGTCGTTGAGCACCAGCCGCCGCACCGGGTTGCCGCCGCCACCGGGCAGCGACGCCAGCGACATCCCGATCAGCCCGCCCATCGAGGTGCCGACCCAGTCGACCGTCGAGGCGTCGAGGCGCGCCAGCAGCGTGACCATGTCGGCCACGTAGGTCGGCACGCCGTAGCCCATCGGGTCGGCGAGCCGGTCGGAGTGCCCGCGCCCGACGACGTCGGTGCACACGACGCGGTACTCGCCGGCCAGCGCGCGCGCGAGCACGTCGAAGTCGCGCCCCTGGCGCGTCAGCCCGTGCACGCACACCACGACATGCGGGTTGGCCGCGTCGCCCCACTCCCGGTACGCCATGCGGTGCAGCCCGCGGGCGTCGAGGCATTGGACGTGGTGCAGGCGCGGCTCGGTCATGGCGACAGGGGACGACATCGATAATCGATGGTAGCAACCGTCAGGAGGACATCGTCATGCTGCAAGGCAAAACGGCGCTGGTCACGGGCTCGACGAGCGGCATCGGGCTGGGCATCGCGCTGGCGCTGGCGCGCCAGGGCGCGCACGTCGTGCTCAACGGCTTCGGCGACGTCGACGCCGCGCGCGCCGCGGTGCAGGCCGCCGCGCGCCCCGGCGCCCGCGTCGGCTACCACGGCGCCGACATGAGCCAGCCCGCCGAGATCGCGGCGATGATGGCGATGGCCGCGTCCGAGTTCGGCGGCGTCGACGTGCTCGTCAACAACGCCGGCATCCAGCACGTCGCGCCGGTCGAGAACTTCCCGCCCGAGAAGTGGGACGCGATCATCGCCATCAACCTCAGCTCGGCGTTCCACACCACGCGCCTGGCGATGCCGGCGATGAAGTCGCGCAACTGGGGCCGCGTGATCAACGTCGCGTCGGCGCACGGGCTGGTGGCGTCGGCACAGAAGTCGGCCTACGTCGCGTCGAAGCACGGCATCGTCGGCTTCACGAAGGCCGTCGCGCTCGAGGCGGCGACCACCGGCGTCACCGTCAACGCGATCTGCCCCGGCTGGGTGCTGACGCCGCTGGTGCAAAAGCAGATCGACGACCGCGCCGCGCGCGAGGGCATCCCGGTGGCGCAGGCGCAGCGCGACCTGCTCGGCGAGAAGCAGCCGTCGCTGCAGTTCACGACGCCCGAGCAGCTCGGCGAGCTCGCGGTGTTCCTGTGCTCGAGCGCGGCCGACAACATCCGCGGCGCGGCGTTCAACGTCGACGGCGGCTGGCTCGCGCAATGACTGACGGCCGCGCACCGCGCGGCGTCACTTCATCTGTACCGAGCCGCTGACGGTAGCCGTCACCGTGCCCTTGCCCGGCTCGACCGGCAGCGGCGCGTCGGCCGCGGCGGCCATCGCCTCGGCGCGCATCATCGGCATCGGGCGCTCGCCGTCACTGCCGGTGGCCACCGCCACCTCCCGCAGCGTGTAGCCCTGGTAGCCGAACAGGCGCGCGACGTCGCCGGCCTGGGCGCGGAAACGCTCGATCGCCTGCGCGACGACCTCGCCCTCGACGCGCCGCTGCGCCTCGCGCGACAGCCGCTGCGACACGCCGGCCACCGCCATCGTCGTGATGCGCCCGGCCAGCCGCCCGATGCCGTCGACGTCGCGCCCCTGCACCACCATCTCGGCACGCCCCTGCCAGCCGGCGATGCCGCCCTTGGGCGCGTAGCGCGGGTAGAGCGTGAAGTTGCCGGTCGACACCTCGATCTGCCCCGGCTGCGCCGCCTTGCGCGCCTCGGCGAGCGCGGCGTCGAGCGCGCGCTTGAGCTCGGCCTGCACCGCCGCCGGCTCGGCGCCCTCGCGCGTCGCGGCGAAGGTCAGCACCAGCACGTCGCGGGTGACCTCGACGCTCGCGCTGGCCGTCAGGTTCAGCACGCCCTGCGGCGACGGTGCGAAGGGCGGCACCGGCTGCGCCGCCGCACCGGTGGCCACGAAGGAGGCCGTGAGGGCGGCCAGCAGGCCGGGCAGCAGGACACGCGTCGAAACAGGCATGGAACGGACCTCGTCGGCATCGGTGGACGGGCCCGCAGGGCCCGGGCGTTGACACGGTGGCGCCACGGCGGCGCCGCCCGCACCATAGCGCGCCGTGACGGATTTGCGTTGACGGCCTCACCACCCGCCAACGGCCCGAAATAGATGTAACAGGCCGTCAGTTGCGCGCGATGCCGGCTGTCCGTCCCCCGCACAATGCGGCTGTTACAAATTCGGAGCCAGCGATGAACATGGCCGCCACCCACCGTCCCGACCGCATCGTCGTCGTCGACGACGACGCGCGCATCCGCGACCTGCTGCGGCGCTACCTGACGCAGGAGGGCTTCGAGGTGCTGCTCGCCGAGGACGCGAAGGCGCTGAACAAGCTGATGACGCGCGAGACCTTCGACCTCATCGTGCTCGACCTGATGCTGCCCGGCGAGGACGGCCTGAGCATCTGCCGCCGCCTGCGCGCCGCCAGCGACCGCACGCCGATCATCATGCTCACCGCCAAGGTCGAGGACGTCGACCGCATCGTCGGCCTCGAGGTCGGCGCCGACGACTACCTGCCCAAGCCGTTCAACCCGCGCGAGCTGCTCGCGCGCATCAACGCCGTGCTGCGTCGCCGACCGCCGAGCGAGGCGCCCGGCGCACCGTCGAAGGAGCCGCAGGTCGTCACGTTCGGCCCGTTCGAGTTCGACCTGTCGCTGCGCAAGCTGACCAAGGACGGCGAGGCGATCCCGCTGACCACCGGCGAGTTCTCGATGCTCAAGGCGCTCGTGCGCCACCCGCGCCAGCCGCTGAGCCGCGACAAGCTCGCGCAGCTCGCGCGCGGGCGCGAGTTCGAGCCCTTCGACCGCAGCCTCGACGTGCAGGTCAGCCGCCTGCGCAAGCTGATCGAGCCCGACCCCGCGCAGCCGCGCTACATCCAGACGGTGTGGGGCGTGGGCTACGTGTTCGTGCCCGACGGCGCCGCGTGAACCGCAAGGCCGCCCCGCGCGGCACCCTCAAGGCGCCTCGCGGCGCGCGCTCGTCGAAGGCGTGGCACCCCACGCGCCCCGACTTCCCGAGCCGCTTCGTCGCGGCCATGTCGCGGCGCAACCCCTTCGCGCTGAGCCTGTTCTCGCGCACCTTCGTGCTGCTGGCACTGCTGCTGGGCGGCGGCATCTTCGCGTGGGCGCTGACGCTGCGCCAGCTCGAGCTCGAGCCGCGCGCGGTGCAGGCCGCGCGCGAGATCGCCGCGCTGGTCAACCTGTCGCGCGCGGCGCTGCGCTACAGCGACCCGATCGACCGCGTCGCCGTCGTCAAGACGATGAGCGAGCAGGAGGCGATCCGCGTGATGCCGCGCGAGCCCGGCGACGCGTGGGAGCCCTACGCGACCGACCGCTTCACGCGCCGCGTCGGCAACGAGCTGCGCGCGCGGCTCGACGAGTACTCCATCCTCGCGCGCAGCGTCAACGGCCAGCCCGGACTTTGGGTGGGCTTCACGATCGAGAACGACCCGTACTGGCTGCACGCCGACGCGGCGCGCATCCAGCCGCTGACGCCGGCCACCTACTTCGTGTGGGTCGGCATCGCGCTGGCGGCGACGCTGCTGGCCTCGGCGGCCGTGGCGCGCTGGATCAACCGGCCGCTGCAGGACCTGTCGTTCGCCGCCAGCCGCATCCGCGACGGCGAGTACGACTCCCGCCTCGACGAGGACACGATGACGCACGAGATCCGCCAGGTCAACATGGGCTTCAACCGCATGGCGCGCGAGCTCGCGCGCATCGAGGAAGACCGCGCCGTGATGCTCGCCGGCATCAGCCACGACCTGCGCACGCCGCTGGCGCGGCTGCGACTCGAGACCGAGATGAGCGTCGCCGACGAGGAGGCGCGTCGCAACATGGCCGCCGACATCGACCAGCTCGACGCGATCATCGACAAGTTCATGGACTACGCGCGCCCCGGCGAGACGCAGCTCAAGCCCGTGCCGCTGGCCACGCTGGTCGACCGCGAGATCTCGGCGCTGCGCGAGACGTCGGAGGTCAAGGTCACGTCGAAGCTGGCGATCGACCTGATGGTGCTCGCCGACGAGACCGAGCTCGGCCGCGTGTTCGGCAACCTGTTCGAGAACGCACGCCGCTACGCCCGCGGCCCCGACGGCCTCGCGCGCGTCGAGATCACGTACCACCGCGAGGGCCCGTGGATCGTCGTCAGCGTGCGCGACCACGGCCCCGGCGTGCCGCCCGACAAGCTGCCGCAGCTCACGACGCCGTTCTTCCGCGGCGACGCCGCGCGCACCGAGGCCACCGGCGCCGGCCTCGGGCTGGCCATCGTCGACAAGGCGATGCAGCGCCTGGGCGGCAGCCTCGAGGTCGACAACGCCGAGGGCGGCGGCTTCGTCGCCCGGCTCAGGCTGCGGAGGGTGGTGTAGCCGCGCGCAGCGGCGCCGTCAGCGTGCGCAGCGCCGCCTCGTCGAGCGTCTCGCGGGCCAGCAGCTCGCGCGCGCAGCGCTCGAGCAGGTCGCGGTGCTGGCGCAGCAGGTCGATGGCACGCTCGAACGCCCCCATCACGATGGCGCGCACCGCCTCGTCGATGCGCTGCTGCGTCGCGGGGCTGGGCTGGCAGCCGCCCTGCGGCATCACCGGCACGTCGAGGAAGCGCGGCGGCTGCGCCTCGTAGGCGACGTAGCCCAGCTCCTCGACCATGCCGTAGCGCGTGACCATGTCGCGCGCGATGTCGGTGACCTTGGCCAGGTCGTCGGCGGCGCCGGTGCTGAGGTGGCCGAACACGAGCTTCTCGGCGGCGCGCCCGCCCAGCAGCACCATGATCTTGCGCTCGAGCTCCTCGCGCGTCATCAGGAAGCGGTCCTCCGTCGGGCGCTGGATCGTGTAGCCGAGCGCGCCGATGCCGCGCGGGATGATCGACACCTTGTGCACCGGGTCGCTGCCCGGCAGCGCCAGCGCGACCAGCGCGTGGCCCATCTCGTGGTAGGCCACGACCTCGCGCTCGCGCGCGTTGAGCACGCGGTTCTTCTTCTCGAGGCCGGCGACGATGCGCTCGATCGCCGTCGTGAAGTCGGCCAGCGTCACCTCGCCCGCGCCGCGGCGCGTCGCGGCCAGCGCGGCCTCGTTGCACAGGTTCGCGAGGTCGGCGCCCGAGAAGCCGGTGGTCAGCTGCGCGACCTGCTCGAGGTCGACGTCGGCGGCCAGGCGGATCTTCTTGACGTGCACCTGCAGGATGGCCACGCGACCGGTGCGGTCGGGCCGGTCGACGAGCACCTGGCGGTCGAAGCGCCCGGCGCGCAGCAGCGCCGGGTCGAGGATCTCGGGGCGGTTGGTGGCCGCCAGCAGCACCAGCCCCGACGAGCTGTCGAAGCCGTCGAGCTCGACGAGCAGCTGCTGCAGCGTCTGCTCGCGCTCGTCGTGGCCGCCGATCGGGCTGGCCACGCCGCGCGCGCGGCCGAGCGCGTCGAGCTCGTCGATGAAGATGATCGCCGGCGCCTTCGCGCGCGCCTGCTCGAACAGGTCGCGCACGCGCGCCGCGCCGACGCCGACGAACATCTCGACGAACTCGCTGCCGCTGATGCTGAAGAACGGCACGCCGGCCTCGCCGGCCACCGCCTTGGCCAGCAGCGTCTTGCCGGTGCCGGGAGGGCCCACCAGCAGCACGCCCTTGGGCATGCGCGCGCCCAGGCGCCCGTAGCCCTGCGGGTCCTTCAGGAAGGCGACGATCTCCTGCAGCTCGGCCTTGGCCTCGTCGACGCCGGCGACGTCGGCGAAGTCGACGCCGGTGTCCTTCTCGACGTAGACCTTGGCGTGGCTCTTGCCGATGCTCATGAAGCCGCCGACGCCGCCGCCGCCCATGCGGTCGGCCACGCGGCGGATCAGGAAGAACCACAGCCCGAAGAACACCGCCGCCGGCACGACCCAGCTCAGCAGGTCGCGCAGCAGCGTGCTCTGCACGACCTGCGTGTACGGCACGTCGTACTGCGACAGCCTCTCGGCCAGCGCCGGCTCGACGCGGTTGGCGACGATCGTCGTCTTGCCGCCCGGGTCGGGCGTCTTCAGCTTGCCGGTGACGGTGGTGTCGCCGACGACCACCTCGGCCACGCGCCCCTCGGCCAGCGCCTTCTCGAACTGGCTGTACGGCACGACCTCGATCGCCGTCTGCGCCTGCCACAGGTTCTGCAGGCTCAGCAGCGCCAGCAGCGCGAGCAGCCAGTAGCCGACGTGCCACTGCGTCTTGGGGTCGTTCTTCATCGCGCCATTGTCGTCGCCCGCAGGCCGCTGCCGCCGCCCGGTGGCCGCGCGGCGCCGCGCCCAGCACCGCTCATTCGCGCCCCCGCGCACGCAGCTGCGCGCGCAGGCGGGCCAGCCCGTCCTGCGGGTCGGCCACCATCGCGGCGAGTTCGGGCACGGCGAATCGGTCCTTGAACTCCACGGTCGTCGGCTCCTGCCCGCGGTATGTGCGAGCGCCGCGGGCCGATTCAACCCCGCCGGCCGGACCAGTCCTGCAGGGTCCGTCCAGCAGGTCCGTCCTGAAGACCCCTCTTGAAGGCGGCGCGATGCAACCCTACATCAACGGCAGCGACGCGGCCACCGCCGGCCGCGCGCCCCGGATTCACCAAGGAGCCCCGACCATGTTGTATCGAAGCCTGTTCCCCCGCGACCTGTTCGCGGAAATGGACCGCCTGACGCGCGAGATGCAGCAGTCGCTCGACCAGTCGCCCAGCATCCGCGGCATCGGCCGCGGCGGCTACCCGGCGCTCAACGTCGGCAGCACGGCCGACGCCGTCGAGATCTACGCCTTCGCGCCCGGCGTCGACCCGGCCAAGGTCGAGGTGCAGCTCGACCGCGGCGTGCTGACGATCAGCGGCGAGCGCACCGGCCTGCCCACCGGCGACGAGAAGACGACGCTGCACGTCAACGAGCGCTTCGCCGGGCGCTTCCGCCGCGTGATCAGCCTGCCCGACGACATCGACCCCAACGCCGTCAGTGCCGACTACCGCGACGGCGTGCTGCACGTGAGCGTCAAGCGCCGCGCCGCGGCGCAGCCGCGCCGCATCGAGGTGCAGTGAACGACAGGAGAACGAGCATGAGCGACCAAGCCGTGACCACCGCCACCGGCACCACGCCGTCCACCGCCCGCCGCGACGAGCCCGCGCTGCTGCCGCCGGTCGACGTCGTCGAGGACGCCACCGGCATCACGCTGTACGCCGACCTGCCGGGCGTGCCGAAGGACAAGCTCGCGCTGCGCGTCGAGGGCGACACGCTGTCGATCGACGCCGAGCTCGCGCTGCCGCTGCCGCCGGGCATGGAGCCCAGCCACGCCGAGGTGCAGCTCGCGCGCTACCGCCGCGCCTTCACGCTGAGCAAGGAGCTCGACCCGGCCAAGGTCAGCGCCGAGCTCGCTCACGGCGTGCTGCGCGTGCGCATCCCCAAGGCCGAGCACGCGCAGCCGCGGCGCATCGAGATCCAGGTCGGCTGACGCGGCGCGCCGGCGGCCGTCGCGTTCGGCGCCACGGCCCGCCTCGGTGCATCGCGGCCGCGCACCAGGGCGGCGCGCGACGAGGCGGCCCCCTGCACCGAGGCCGCCGCCGGTGTCGGCGTCGACCGACAGCACCCACTCCGAAGCGGTCCTCGCGGCTTCGAGGCCCCCATTGCAGCGGTCATGGTCGGTGACCTCCGGCAGGGATGCTCAGGCCGCCGGATGCCGGCGCGGAGCGGCTTGTTCACTCGGGCCCGGCTCTCCGTCGCGGGCCACATCGCCAGCAGCAGGTCGGCGCCCGGCGTCGCCGACAATCCACGCCATGACGAATCCGTCCCTCGAGACCCCGGTGCTCATTGCCGGCGGCGGCATCGGCGGCATGGCGCTGGCGCT
>JBBION010000078.1:0-10620 GCA_037443345.1 Rubrivivax sp.
GGTCGGGGCGCTGTCGGCTGCGGGCCTGCCCGAGCGGCTGGCCGACGCGGCCGCGCGCGGGCGCACGCAGGTGCACCTGCTGTCGGGGGCGATCGGCGGCATCGATGCCGTCGCCGCCGCGCGCCTGGCCGGGCTCGAGCGCGTGACCTACACCGGGCGCAAGCCGCCGGCCGGCTGGCGCGGCACCGCCGCCGAGCGCGTCGTCGACCTCGACGCGCTGACGACGCCGGCCGTGATCCTCGAGGCCAGCGCGCGCGAGGCGGCGCGGCTGTACCCGAAGAACGCCAACGTCGCCGCCACCGTCTCGCTCGCGGGGCTGGGGCTGGATGCGACGCGTGTGCGGCTGGTGGCCGACCCGACGGTGGCCGACAACGTCCACGAGATCGAGGTCGAAGGGGCGTTCGGCCGCATGCACGTCACGATGTGCGGCAAGCCGTTGCCCGACAACCCGAAGACGTCGGCGCTGACGGTGCTGTCGGCGCTGCGCTTCCTGCACAACCGCGCGTCTGCGGTCACCATCTGACGGCACCCCAGCGAGTCGACGATGCCCGAATCCCTGAAGAGCTTCATCGCCGGGCGCTGGCGCGACGCCTCCGGCCCCGAGTACGCGACCGAGTACCCGCACGACGGCAGCGTCGTCGCCACGCTGCACGCGGCCACCGCCGCCGACGTCGACGAGGCGGTGCACGCCGCCGAGCGCGCGCGCCGCCAGCCGGCGTGGGCCAAGCTCAAGCACCACGAGCGCGCCGGCCTGCTGTACCGCATCGCGCAGGGCATCCGCGAGCGCGCCGAGGAGCTCGCGCAGCTGCAGCGGCTGGACAACGGCAAGCCGATCAAGGAATGCCGCGCGCTGGTGGCCAGCGCGGCCGGCACCTTCCAGTTCTTCGCCGCCGCCGCCGAGACGTGGGAAGAGACGGTCACGCCGTCGCGCGGCGACTACCTCACGATGAGCGTGCACGAGCCGCTGGGCGTGGTGGGCGCGATCACGCCGTGGAACTCGCCGATCGCCAGCGAGGCGCAGAAGCTCGCGCCGGCGCTGGCCGCGGGCTGCGCCGTCGTCTTCAAGCCGGCCGAGATCACGCCGCGCATGGCCATCGAGCTGGCGAAGATCTGCCAGCAGGCCGGCGTGCCCGACGGCATCGTGAGCGTCCTGCCGGGCAAGGGCTCGGTGGTGGGTGACGCGCTGGTGCGTCACCCGCTGGTCAAGCGCATCGCCTTCACCGGTGGCACCAACGTCGGACTGGGCATCCAGCGGCTGGCCGCCGAGAAGCTGATGCCCACCTCGCTCGAGCTGGGCGGCAAGTCGCCGACCATCGTGCTCGCCGACGCCGAGCTCGACCACGCCGTGGCCGGCGTGCTGTACGGCATCTTCAGCTCGTCGGGCGAGTCGTGCATCGCCGGCTCGCGCGCGTTCGTGCACGAGAGCGTCTACGACGCGTTCAAGGCCCGGCTGCTCGACGGTGTCGCGCGCCTGCGCGTGGGCGACCCGGCGCGCGAGGACACGCAGATGGGCCCGCTGGTCAACATGGGGCACCGCGCGACGGTCGAGCGCTACGTGCGCCTGGGCGTGGAGGAAGGCGGTCGCGTGCTCGCCGGTGGCGCGCGCCCCACCGGCGGCTTCTTCGATGCCGGCAGCTACTACCTGCCCACCGTGATCGAGGGCCTGCCCAACCGCGCGCGCATATGCCAGGAGGAGATCTTCGGCCCGGTGCTGGCGCTGCTGCCGTGGCGCGACGAGGACGACCTCGTCGCGCAGTGCAACGACAACATGTACGGCCTGGCCTCGGGCATCTGGACGCGCGACTTCCGCGCCGCGTGGCGCATCGGTCGCGCGCTGGAGACCGGCACCGTGTGGGTCAACACCTACAAGCAGTTCTCGATCAGCACGCCGTTCTCGGGCGTCAAGATGAGCGGCTACGGGCAGGAGAAGGGCCGCCTGGGCATCCTCGAGTACACGAGCCAGAAGAGCTTCTACGTCGGCCTGAACGAGCAGCCGCTGCCGTGGGCGCTGTCCTGACCGCCACCGGGAGCTGACGATGGACCTGGGCATCGCGGGACGCAAGGCGCTGGTGTGCGGCGCGAGCGCGGGGCTGGGCCACGCCTGCGCGAAGGCGCTGGTCGAGGACGGCGTGCACGTCGTCGTCGTCGCGCGCACCGCAGGGCCGCTGGCCGAGGCCGCGCAGCGGCTGGCCGCGATCGGCCCGGGGCGCGTCGAATGGGTCGCCGCCGACGTGACGAGCGCCGACGGACGCGCGCGCATCTTTGCCGCGCACCCCGGCTTCGACATCGTCGTCACCAACGCCGGCGGCCCGCCACCCGGCGACTTCCGCCAGTGGACCCGCGACGACTGGCTGCGCGCCATCGACGCCAACATGCTCGCGCCGATCGAGCTCATCAAGGCCACCGTCGACGGCATGATGGCGCGCGGCTTCGGGCGCATCGTCAACCTCACGTCGAGCGCCGTGAAGTCGCCGGTCGAGGGGCTGGGGCTGTCCACCGGCGCGCGCAGCGGCCTGACGGGCTTCGTCGCGGGCCTCGCGCGGCAGACGGTGGCGCGCGGCGTGACGATCAACAACCTGCTGCCCGGCACGTTCGACACCGCGCGGCTGGCGGGCAACCTCGCCGCGCAGGCGCAGCGCGAGGGCCTCACGCCCGAGCAGGCGCGCGCGAACCGGCTGGCCAAGCACCCGGCGCGGCGCTTCGGCGACCCCGACGAGCTCGGGCGCACCTGCGCCTTCCTGTGCAGCGCGCACGCGGGCTACCTCAACGGGCAGAACATCCTGCTCGACGGTGGGTCGTTCGGCGGCGTGTTCTGAACGCCGGGCACCACGGACCACGGACAACGGCACCGCGTGCCACCCACGAAGGAGACGGATTCATGGCAGCCCTGAACATCGGCATCGTCGGCGGCGGCGTCGGCGGCCTCGCCGCCGCGATCGCGCTGCAGCGCCACGGCCACCGCGTGACCGTGTTCGAGCAGGCCGGCCAGTTCGGCCGCGTCGGGGCCGACATCAACCTCACGCCCAACGCGGTGCGCGCGCTCGACGGGCTCGGCGCCGGCGTCGGCGCGTCGATCCGCCGCCACGGCGCAAGGCCCACGTTTCGCATCAGCCGCGACTGGGACACCGGCGCCGAGACCTCGCGCCTGGCGATGGGCGACAGCGCCGAGCAGCAGTACGGCGCACCGCAGGTCACGATCCACCGCGCCGACGTGCTGGCCGCGCTGACCGAGGCCTTCCCGCTCGACCACGTCCGCTTCGGGCAGAGGGTCAAGTCGCTCGCGCAGGGCGAGGCGGGCGTGACGCTGCGCTTCGAGGATGGCCACGAGGAGCGCTTCGACGTGGTGATCGGCGCCGACGGCATCCACTCGCGCGTGCGCGCGGCGCTGTTCGGCGAGGAGCAGCCGCGCTTCACCGGCGTGGTGTCGTTTCGCTCGGTGGTGCCCACCGAGCGCGTGAAGGACGTGCCCGAGATCGAGGCGTTCACGAAGTGGTGGGGCCCGAACCCCCACAGCCAGATCGTGACCTTCCCGCTCAACCAGGGGCGCGAGACCTTCGTTTTCGCCACCACCGGGCAGGACTCGTGGCACGAGGAGTCGTGGACCAGCGCGGGCGATGTGAACGAGCTGCGCGGCTTCTACCGCGATTTCCACCCCGACGCGCGCAAGCTGCTCGACGCGTGCGACACCACGCTCAAGAGCGCGCTGTACGAACGCGACCCGCTGCCGCGCTGGTCGCAGGGCACCGTGACGCTGCTGGGCGACGCGTGCCACCCGATGCTGCCCTTCATGGCGCAGGGCGCGTGCATGGCGATCGAGGACGCCGTCGTGCTCGGGCGCTGCCTCGGGCCCGCCGGCGACCGCGCGCAGGCCGAGGCCGCGCTGCGCCGCTACGAGCACACGCGGCTGGAACGCACGGCCAAGATCCAGATCGGATCGCGCGGCAACCAGTGGATGAAGACCCAGGGCAACGCCGACTGGGTCTATGGCTACGACGCCTGGTCGACGCCACTGGCCGCCGACTGAACTCCCTCCATCCCGAAGACATGCAGGAGACCGCGATGAGCACCCCGACCCCCCGCCGCACCGTCCTGGGCCTGTGCGCCACGCTGATGGCCGCCGTGCTGCCCGCCGTGGCGGCGGCGCAGGCCTTCCCGAGCAAGACGGTGACGATCGTCGTGCCGTTCCCGCCTGGCGGCGGCCCCGACCTCGTGGCCCGCATCCTGGCTGAGAAGCTCGCGCCGCGGCTGGGGCAGGCGGTCGTGGTCGACAACAAGCCCGGGGCCGGCGCGCTCGTCGGTGCCGGCGCGGTCGCGCGCTCGGCGCCCGACGGCCACACGCTGCTGCTGACGCCCAACACGCTCGTGATCTCGCCGCACGTGCTGCCGGCGGGCGCGGGCGGTGGGCTCAACGTGCAGAAGGACCTCGCGCCGGTCGTCGCGCCGGCGACGACGCCGATGGTGCTCGTCGCGCACCCGCAGCTGGGTGCGACCGACCTGCGCTCGGCGCTGGAGCTGGCGCGCAAGACGCCGGGCCTGCCGTACGGCAGCGCCGGCAACGGCTCGCCGATGCACTTCGCCGGCGAGATGCTCAAGCGCGCGGCCAACGTCGACCTGCTGCACGTGCCGTACCGCGGCGTCGCGCCGTCGATCAACGCGGCGCTGGGCGGCGAGGTCAAGCTGCTGTACGTCGGCCTCGGCGGCGCGGTGCCGCACATCAAGGCCGGCAAGCTCGTGCCGCTGGCCGTCACCGAGAAGGCGCGCTCCGAACTGCTGCCCGAGGTGCCCACCGCCACCGAGCAGGGCGTGGCCGGCGTCGAGGTCAACGCGTGGTACGGCGTGTTCGTGCCCGCCGGCACGCCGGCGCCGGTGGTGGCGCGGCTGAACCAGGAGATCAACGCCGTGCTGCAGATGCCCGACGTGCGCACCCGCTTCGTCGGCGCCGGCGTCGAGGTGCTCGGCGGCACGCCGCAGCAGCTGGCCGACGTGGTGAAGGCCGACGACGAGCGTTACGGGCGGCTCGCGCGCGAGCTCAACATCAAGGCAGATTGAACCCGCGGCGAAGGGGGCGGTCGTGAGCCCGCGCCCCAACTTCCTGCTGTTCGTCACCGACCAGCACCGTGCCGACCACCTCGGCTGTGCGGGGCACCCCGACGTGCGCACGCCGCACATCGACGCGCTCGCCGCGGTGGGCTGCCGCTTCACGCAGTTCCACGTCGCGACGCCGATCTGCCAGCCCAACCGCGCGTCGCTGATCACGGGGCGGCTGCCCAGCGCGCACGGCGTGACGATGAACGGGCGCGAGCTGTCGCTGGGCGAGCGCAGCTTCGTCGACACGCTGCGCGAGGCCGGCTACCGCACCGCACTCGTCGGCAAGGCGCACCTGCAGAACATCACGAGCACGCCGCCGCCGTGGCCCGGCGCCGGCCAGCGGCTGCCGCACGACGCGCGCCGTCCGTACCCCGGGCGCTACGGGCAGGAGGTGGCGGCACGGTGGGAGGCCGACGAGGGTTTCGACCTCGAGCGGCCGTACTACGGCTTCGAGCAGGTGGTGCTGACGATCGGCCACGGCGACGAGCAGCACGGCCACTGGCGACGCTGGCTGCGGCGCCAGGTGAGCGATGCCGACCGCCTGATCGGCCCCGAGAACGCCTGGCCGACCCCCGGCCTGGCGCTCGGCCGGCTGCGCCAGGCCTGGCGCACGCGCGTGCCCGAGGCGCTGTACCCGACGGCCTTCATCGCCGAGCAGACCTGCGCGCAGCTCGAGCGGCTCGCGCGCGACGACGCGCCGTTCTTCGTGCAGTGCTCGTTCCCGGACCCGCACCACCCGTTCACGCCGCCCGGGCGCTACTGGGACCTGTTCGAGCCGCACGCGGTGACGCTGCCGGCGACCTTCGACGCCGAGGGGGTCGACCCACCGCCGGCGCTGGCGTGGCTGCGCGAGCAGCGCCGGCGCGACCCCGGCTTCCGCCCCGGCCACGGCGCGTTCGCCTGCACCGAGGCCGAACTGCGCGAGGCGCTCGCGCTCAACCACGGCAGCCTCGCGTGCATCGACGACGCGATCGGCCGCGTGATGCAGCGCCTGCGCGAGCTCGGCCTCGACGGGCGCACCGTCGTCGCGTTCACGAGCGACCACGGCGACCTGCTCGGCGAACGCGGGCTGATGTTCAAGGGCGGCCTGCACGACGCCGCGCTCACGCGCGTGCCCTTCGTCTGGCGCGACCCCGGACGCGCCCCGGCCGCCGCCACCCTCGACGCGCTGGCGCAGACCATCGACATCGCGCCCACCGTGCTCGCGCGTGCCGGCCTGCCGCCAGCGAACGGCATGCACGGGCGCTCGCTGCTGCCGCTGCTCGACGGCACGGCCGCGTCGGTGCGCGATGCGCTGTTGATCGAGGAGGAAGGGCAGCGCCGCGACTTCGGCCTCGCGCAGCGCGTGCGCATGCGCACGCTGCGCAACCACCGCCATCGCCTGACGCTGTACGACGGGCAGGACTGGGGCGAGCTCTACGACCTGCAGGCCGACCCGCTCGAGCTGCGCAACCTCTGGCACGACCCGGCGGCACGCGCGCTGCGCGCCGAGATGACCGAGCGCCTGGCGCGCGCGATGCTCGCCGCCACCGACGCCAGCCCGTACCCCGACGCCTCGGCCTGACCGCAGCGCGCGGCTATGCTCGCCGCGTGAGCGCCGCGATCCGACTGCACGACGTCCACCACCGCTACGGCGACCTGCCGGTGCTCGACGGCGTCTCGTTCGACGTCGCCGACGGCGAGCTGGTGGCGCTGCTGGGCCCGTCGGGCTGCGGCAAGAGTTCGCTGCTGCGGCTGGTGGCCGGCCTCGAGGACCCGACCGGCGGCCGCGTCGACAGCCCGGCGCGCACCGCGGGCCGCGACCCGGCCACCGCCTTCGTGTTCCAGGAGCCCACGCTGATGCCCTGGGCCACGGTGGAGCACAACGTCTGGCTGCCGCTGCGCCTGGCCGGCGTGCCGCTTCGGCAGGCGCGCGATCGCATCGCCGCGGTGCTGGCGCAGGTCGGGCTGGCCGACTTCGCGCAGGCGCGGCCGGCGCAGCTGTCGGGCGGCATGAAGATGCGCGCGTCGATCGCGCGCGCGCTGGTGGCCGAGCCGCGCGTGCTGCTGATGGACGAGCCCTTCGCGGCGCTCGACGAGCTCACGCGCGTGCGCCTGAACGACGAGCTGCTGCAGTGGTGCGCGGGGCGCCGCATCGCGACGCTGTTCGTCACGCACAGCGTGGCCGAGGCGGTGTTCCTCGCGCGCCACGTGCTGGTGATGGGCCCGCGGCCCGGGCGCCTCGTTGTCGAGGTGGCGGTCGACGAGCCCACGCCGCGCGCGCATGGCTTCCGGCATTCGCCGCCCTTCGCCGCCGCGTGCCGCGCCGCGACCGAGGCGCTGGAAGCCGCCGCCGCATGAGCGCGCCGGCCGGCGGCCGAGTGCGGAGGGTGCGCCGGTGAGGCGTGCCGCGCTGCCGACCGTCACGCTGCTGGGCCTGCTGCTGGCCTGGGAACTGCTCGTGCGGCTGGCCGGCATCCCGGAGTTCACGCTGCCCGCGCCCAGCCGCGTCGCGCAGAGCCTGTGGGAGCACGCCGGGTCGCTCGCGGCGAGCTGGTGGGTGACGCTGAAGATCACCTTCGGCGCGCTGGCGCTGGCCTGCGCCGGCGGCGTCGCGATCGCGGTGGCCTTCGCGCTGCTGCCGGCGCTGGAGCGCGCGCTGCTGCCGGTGGCGGTGGTGCTGCAGGTCACGCCGATCGTCGCCGTCGCGCCGCTGATCCTGATCTACGTCGAGAGCACCACCGCGGCGCTGCTGCTGTGCGCGTGGATCGTGGCGTTCTTCCCCATCCTGTCGAACACCGTGACCGGCCTGCGCGCCACCGATGCGCAGCTGCGCGCGCTGTTCACGCTGTACCGCGCGTCGCGCTGGCAGCGGCTGGCGCTGCTGCGCGCGCCGTCGGCGCTGCCGTACTTCCTGGCCGGGCTGCGCATCTCGGGCGGGCTGGCGCTGATCGGCGCCGTCACCGCCGAGATGGTGGCCGGCGCCGCCGGCCGCGACACCGGGCTGGCCTCGCGCATCCTCGAGGCGAGCTTTCGCACCGAGACGCCCAAGATGTTCGCCGCGCTGGTGCTGCTGGTGGCCACCGGGGTGCTGATCTTCGCCGCTACCTCGGCGTTGTCGCGGGTGCTGCTGGCGCGCGGCTTCGTGGGCTCAGAATTTGAATGACTCTTTCTTTTGGAGGATCGCATGCGCATCGCCGTCGTCGCGCTCACGTTCGCCGTCTGTGCCGCGCTCGCCGCGGTGCCGGCCGCCGCGCAGGAGAAGGTCACCTTTGCCACCAACTGGAAGGCCCAGGCCGCGCATGGCGGCTTCTACCAGGCGGTGGCCGACGGCACCTACCGGCAGCACGGGCTCGACGTGACGATCCAGCCCGGCGGACCGCAGGTCAACAACCGGCCGCTGCTGCCCGCCGGTCGCATCGACTTCCTGATGACCGGCAACCTGCTGCACAGCTTCGACAACGTGAAGAACCGCGTGCCCACGGTGGTGGTGGCCGCGATGTTCCAGAAGGACCCGCAGGCGCTGATGGCGCACCCGGGCCAGGGCTACGAGAGCTTCGAGTCGCTGAAGAACGCGCCGGTCGCGCTGATCGCCAAGGACGCCCAGTTCTCGTGGTGGCAGTGGCTCGAGGCGGTGCACGGCTTCAGGGACGAGTCGCTGCGGCCGTACAACTACAACCTGGGGCCGTTCCTCGCCAACGCGAAGGCCATCCAGCAGGGCTACTCGGTGGCCGAGCCGATCTACATCGAGAACCAGGGCCGGTTCAAGCCGGTGGTGCACCTGCTGGCCGATCACGGCTTCTCGACCTACAGCACGCTGATCGAGGCCCGTGTGGACACGGTCCAGAAGCGGCCCGACCTGGTGCAGAAGTTCGTCGACGCGAGCATCGTCGGCTGGGTCAACTACCTGTACGGCAACCGCGCGGCGGCCAACGCGCTGATGCTCAAGGACAACCCGGAGATGACGCAGGCCGAGATCGAGGCCAGCGTCGCGCTGATGAAGGCGCAGGGCATCGTCGACTCCGGCGAGGCCGCCACGGCCGGCATCGGCGCGATGAGCGCGGCGCGCATCGCCGACTTCTACGGCCAGATGGTCAAGGCCGGGCTGTACAAGCCGGGCGAGGTCGACCTGTCGAAGGTCGCCGCGCTGCAGTTCGTCAACAAGCAGGTCGGGCAGGACCTGAAGCGCAAGCTCGGGGCGCGCTGACCTCCGCGCGAGACCGTGCGTTCGGCGATGCGCCGCGATCAGCGCCCGCCCGGGGCCTGACTCTCCTGCGCGCGCCAGCGCGCGTGGTACTCGCCGAGCAGCTCGGCGATCGCGTGGCCGATCGGCTCGTACGCGTCGTCGGGCAGGTTGGCCAGCGACACGCGCACCGACATGCGCGGCGCGTCGAAGCCGCCACCGTCGAGCAGCACGACGCCGCGCTCCTCGGCCAGCCGGATCACGAAGTCGATCGGCTCGACGGCGGCGAGCAGCCAGTCGGCGAACGCGTCGCCGTGGCGTGAGCGCGCGAGTGCCGGGACGTCGATCGTCGCGTAGCAGTGCGTCGCCAGCGCGTCGTCGGGCACCGTGAGGCCCGCGCTGCGGTACAGCCGCTCGAAGCGCCGGCGCACGACGGCGCGCGCGGCGCGCTTGCGTTCGCCACCGGTGTCGAGCAGCGCGTCGAGCGCGAACAGCGTCATCTGCACCTGCTGCGGCGTCGACAGCCCGGCAGTGTGGTTCAGCCCGATCGCGCGGCTGTCGGCCACCAGCCGGTCGATGAACTTGAGCCGCTCGGGCGCGTCGCAGATCGGCGCGTAGCGGGCTCGCGTGCGCGCGAGCGCGTCGCCGGTGGCGGCGGCCAGCCGCGCGTCGAGCGCGTTGTCGCGGTGCAGGCCGACGACGCCCAGGCGCACGCCCGTGGCGCCCCAGAACTTGGAGAACGAGTACAGCACGACGGTCTGGCGCGGCGCCACGCTGGCCACCGAGCGGAAGCCCTCGATGAAGGGGGCGTAGACGTCGTCGGTGATGACGATCAGGTCGGGACGTTCGCGCACGACGTCGGCGATTTGTGCCAGTGCGGCGTCGTCGATCGCCACCGCGGTCGGGTTCGACGGGTTGACGACGAGGAACGCCTTGACGCGTGGATCGCGCAGCCGGTCGATCTCGGCGGCCGGGTAGCGCCAGCCGGCGGCCTCGTCCTGGTGGATCTCGACGACGTCGAAGCGGTATTCGGGCAGCCGTGGCACCTCGAGGTAGGGCGTGAAGATCGGCACGCCCAGCGCGATGCGCTCGCCCGGGGCGAGCAGCCCGGCGAGCGCGAGCGACTGGAACACGTAGGCGATGCCGGCGCTTGCCCCTTCGACGGCGAACCAGTCGTAGTCGCCCGCGCGTGCGTCGCCGCCGAAGAGTTCGGCCGCCAGGTGCGTGCGCACCAGCACCTCGGCGTGCGGCAGCATGCGCGGCGGCAGCGGGTAGTGGTCGCCGAGCACGCCGTCGACCCATTCGCCGACGAGGCGGTCGGCGTCGAACCCGTGGTGCTCGCAGGCCCACGCGATGCCACGCTCCAGCAG
>JBBION010000079.1:0-10616 GCA_037443345.1 Rubrivivax sp.
CACGATACCGGCCACGGCGGCCGTCACGCCGGCCGGCGCAGGCGACAGCGGCTCGGACGCCCCGGCGACCGTCATCGCCACCACCGCCGCGGCGGCCAGTGCCTGCCGCGGCCACGCCGCGACGGCCCGGCAGGCCACGGCAAGGCGGGAGGCCGGCGGGCGGTCGGCGCGGCAACGCTGGGGCATCGGCAAGGGCATCGAGGGTCGGCGACGCGGCAACGCAGGGACACGGCCTCCTGTGACTCCGCTGCCAGCGGGTTATCGGTGTCGATGCCCGCGGCTGGACCGGCCGCGTCGCGGCGGCCGCGGCCCCAGCCGCGGCGGCGTGAGAAATGACGCAGGTCGTCGTGACGTGCCGTGCGCGCCGGCAACCGCGGCAGAATGAGCCGCACGCGCCGCGTGCCGGTTCGCCGTTGCGCGGCGGCCGGACGGCGCGGACGACGAACGGGAACACGCGGAGGGCAGGGGATGCAGACAGGGCAGGGCGGTGGGTCACGCAGGCCGGTGCAGCGCACCGGCATCGGACCCACGCCGCGCGAGACCGGCCCTTGGCAGCTGGACTGCCGGCCAGTGATGGGGCGGCCGTGACGGACACCGACCCCGACGAGGTCGGCATGCGCCTCGCGCTCGACCAGGCGCACAACGCGCTGCTGGTCGGCGAGGTGCCGGTGGGCGCCGTCATCGTGCGGCGCACCGACAGCGGGCTGCAGGTCGTGGCCACCGGCTACAACCGCCCGATCACGACGCACGACCCGACGGCGCACGCCGAGATCGTCGCGCTGCGCCACGCGGCGACGCTGCTCGAGAACTACCGCCTGCCCGACTGCGAGCTCTACGTGACGCTCGAGCCCTGCGCGATGTGCGCGATGGCGATGATGCACGCGCGCGTCAAGCGCGTCGTCTTCGGCGCCTGGGACCCGAAGACCGGGGCCGCCGGCTCCGTCGTCGACCTGTTCGCCGAGCCGCGGCTGAACCACCATACCGACGTGCGCGGCGGCGTGCTGGGCGAGGCCTGCGGCCAGCTGCTGCGCGACTTCTTCGCCGAGCGTCGCGCGCAGCAGCGGGCCAGCCGGCGCACGAGCGATGTCGCCGACGACGACGCGCCGATCCCGACCGGCGACGTGATCGAAGGCGACTTCTTCACACCCGACCGATGACGACGCTGACCCTGTTCTCGCCCTCCGGCGCGGTGGCGCGCAAGGCGCCGCTGAAGCTTGCCGTCAAGCGCCTCGCGGCGCTGGGCTTCGACGTCACGGTCGACGATGCGGCGCTCGCGCGCCACCAGCGCTTTGCCGGCGACGACGACACGCGGCTGGCCGCGGTGCACCGGGTCGCGCACGCCGCGCCGCGCGTCGCGCTGGCCACGCGCGGCGGCTACGGCCTGTCGCGCCTGCTCGACCGGCTCGACTGGGCGCTGCTGGCGCGCAGCGTCGAGCGCGGCACGCGCTGGGTCGGCTACAGCGACCTGACGGCGCTGCTGCTGGCGCTGTGGGCGCACCGGGGCGTCTCGGGCTGGGCCGGGCCGCTGGCGATCGACGACTTCGGCCGCCGCGACGACGAAGGCGGCACCGACGAAGTCACGGTCGGCGGCTTCGTCGAGGCGATGGCGGGCGAGCTCGAAGCGATCGGCTTTCGCACCGAGGCCGCGCTCGACGGCGTCGACGTGCGCGGCCCGCTGTGGGGCGGCAACCTGACGGTGCTGGTGTCGCTGCTGGGCACGCGCCACTGGCCCGGGCGGCGGCTGCGCGGCGGGCTGCTGTTCCTCGAGGACGTCGCCGAGCACCCGTACCGCGTCGAGCGGATGCTGCTGCAGCTGCACCAGGCCGGTGTGCTCGACGCTCAGCGCGCCGTGCTGCTCGGCGACTTCGGCGGGTGGAAGCCGTCGCCCCTGGACCGCGGCTACGGGCTGCGCGACGTCGTCGCGCACCTGCGCGGCGTCACGCGCACGCCGATCGTCACCGGGCTGCCGATCGGCCACGTGCCGCGCACCAAGCTGCCGCTGCCGGTGGGGCGGCGCGCGCAGCTCGTCGTCGAGCGGCGCACCGCGTGGCTGGCGTGGGGGCACGCCTGAGCGTGGCACCGGTGCAGGCTCGTCGGCAGTCGGCGCCGTCTGCGCGCGACGGGACCATCCGGTGAGCGGCGGGGCCGGGCGGGGCTGCGGATCGCCGCGTCACAGGAACGGGGTCGGCGGATGACGACGAGGAGGGCACACTGGCGCGCGCGGGTCGGCGCCGCCTTCGCGGCGGCGTGCGCCGCGGTGGCACACGCGCAGCCCGGCGACGTGCAGCGCGTCGAGATCACCGGCTCGGCGGTGCGCCGCATCGCCGCCGAGGGCGCGCTGCCGGTGCAGACGATCACGCGCGCGCAGATCGAGCAGTCGGGCGCGACGTCGCTGGCCGAACTCGTGCAGTCGTTGCCCGCGATGCACGGCTTCACCAACGACGCCGCGTCGGTCGGCGGCGGCGGCACCGGCTTCGCGGGCGCGTCGCTGCACAACCTCGGCGAGGGCCGCACGCTGGTGCTGCTCAACGGGCGGCGGCTGGCGCCGTTCGCCGGGCAGACGCTGACCGGCGCGTTCGCCGGCGTGGACCTGAACACGATCCCGCTCGCCGCCGTCGAGCGCATCGAGGTGCTCGCCGACGGCGCGTCGGCGCTGTACGGCGCCGATGCGGTGGCGGGTGTCGTCAACGTCGTCACGCGCCGGCACTACGGCGACGCGCGGATCGAGGCCGGCGTCTCGGCGCCGGCCGGCGGCGCGCAGGAGCGGCGGGTTTCGCTGGCCAAGGGCTTCGGTGACCTCGACGTCGACGGCTTCAACGTCACCGTCGGCCTCGGCCTGCAACGCCGCGAGGCCCTGGAGGCCGTCGACCGCCGCTTCGCCCGCTCGAGCGTGATTCCGTTGCGCTACCAGGGGCGCGACGCGGTGTTCCTGCTGCCATCGGTGTTCGCGACGCCGGCGAACCTGGTCACCGCCGGCGGCGACTACGTCAACCCGTACCTGCTGGCCGAAGGGGTCTGCCCGCCGAAGCACGTCGACCTCGGGACGTACTATGGCGACGCCTGGTGCTACTACGACACGCAGGCCGACACGCAGGCGCTACCGGCGCGTGAGCGCGCGACGCTGCTCGCGCAGGGCAGCCTGAGGCTCGCCGGCGGCCACCACCTGTTCGGCGAGTTCCTCGACGCGCGCACGACGGCGACGAGCCGCATCACGCCGGTGCGCGCGCCGGCCTTCGAATTCGGCGACGACCTCTTGCTGTACCGGCTGGCCGACGCCGGCCGCCGCGAGCAGGACGACCGCACGACGGCGCGGCACGCCGTGCTGGGCCTCGAGGGCGTGGTCGCGGGCTGGGACTACGTCGCGACGCTGACGCATTCGACGAACCGGCAGGCCACGCTGCTGCGCCGCGGGCACCTGCGCAGCACGCCGGTGCTCGACGCGCTGCTCGGCGGCGTGATCGACCCCTTCGTCCCCGCCGGCCAGCAGTCCGACGCCGCGCTGCAGGTGCTGGCCGACGCGCAGATCACCGGCTTCTGGGAGGGCGGGCACACGACGCTGCAGGCGGCGCAGCTGCGCGGCAGCCGCGACCTCGGCGCGCTGCCCGGCGGGCCGCTCGCGCTCGCCGCCGGTGCGAGCCTCGCGCGCGAGAGCTACCGCAAGACGGCGTCGCCGCTCGCGCAGGGCATCGGCGACACGCGCTTCCTCGAGAGCGCCGACATCGAGCCCTACCGTGCCGAGCGCACGCTGCGCGCCGTCTTCGCCGAGCTGGTCGCGCCGCTGTCGCGCGCGTTCGAGGCGACCGCGTCGCTGCGCCACGACACGACGTCGGACTTCGGCGCCGCCACCACGGCCAAGCTGTCGGCGCGCTGGCAGACGCGGCGCGAGTGGCTGCTGCGCGCGTCGGTGGGCACCGGGTTCAAGGCGCCGACGCTGGCGCAGGTGCAGGCCACGCGCCAGCTCTACGGCGCGACGCTGGCCTACTACGACTGCACGCCGGACCTGCAGGCCATCGCCGACGAACTCGGCGCCGTGTGCCCGCCCGACGGCTCGCAATACAACGTCTACGCCGAGGGCAACGCCGACCTGAAGCCCGAGAAGTCGCTGCAGTGGACGCTGGGCTTGCGCGTCGAGCCGATCGACGCGCTGTCGATCGGTGCCGACGTGTGGCAGGTGCGGGTGCGGCGCGCGATCGGCCAGGTCAGCGACGCGACGATCTTCGCCGACCCGCTGGCCTGGCGCGACCTGTTCACGACGTACACCGACGCCACCGGCACGACGTACCTCGCGATGCTGCTGCCCAACCGCAACCTCGGCGACCAGGTGCAGCGTGGCGTCGACGTCGACGTGCGGGCCAGGGTGCGAGTGCCCGCCGGCGTGTGGACGAGCCAGCTCGCGCTGACGCACCACCTGAAGGATGCCTACCAGTTCGTGCCGGGCGGCGCGTACCACAGCAGCCTGGGGCGCTTCGGGCCCGACGGCGCGGTGACGTTCCGCTGGCAGGGGCGCTGGGTCAACGCGCTGGCGGCCGGCCGCTGGACGCACGCGCTGGCGGTGAACTTCCGCAGCGGCTACCGCGACCAGACGTACACCGCCGGCGACTGGGTCGTGTTCGACGTGGCCACCGGCGAGCCGATCGACTATGCCGGCCGCGTGAGGGCGCACGTCACGTTCGACTGGCAGTCGCGCTGGCAGGTCGGGCGGGCGTCGGTGCTGACGCTGGGCGTGCTCAACGTCGCCGACCGCGACCCGCCGCGATCGCTGCTGTCGGCCGGCGGCGGCTTCGCGCTCGGCTACGACGACCGCTACTACGACCCGCGCGGTCGCACGTTCTACGCCAGCGTCGACCTGAGTTTCTGAGCGCCCCCAGGGCCGGGCCAGGCCCGGCCCGCCCCCCGTGGGGGTCAAGGAAACTTGGGGCGGCCCGGCGTTTCCTCGAGAGGCGCGCCGGCGTCACTTCGGCGCCAGGCGGATCGCGCCGTCGAGGCGGATCACCTCGCCGTTGAGCATGTCGTTCTCGACGATGTGCTTGACCAGCTTCGCGTAGTCCTCGGGCGTGCCCAGGCGGCTCGGGAACGGCACGCTGGCGGCGAGCGCGTCCTGCACCTCCTTGGGCATCGAGAACAGCATCGGCGTGCCGAAGATGCCCGGGGCGATCGTCATGTTGCGGATGCCGTTGCGCGCCAGGTCGCGCGCGATCGGCAGCGTCATGCCGACCACGCCGCCCTTGCTCGCGCTGTACGCGGCCTGGCCGATCTGGCCGTCGTAGGCCGCGACGCTGGCGGTGGAGATCAGCACGCCGCGCTCCCCGGTGGGCTCGGGCGCGTTCTTTGCCATCGCCTCGGCGGCCAGGCGGATCATGTTGAAGCTGCCGACCAGGTTGACCATGATCGTCTTCGTGTAGACGGCCAGCGAGTGCGCGCCGTCCTTGCCCACCGTCTTCATCGCCGGCGCGATGCCGGCGCAGTTGACCAGGCCCATCAGCTTGCCCATCGAGACCGCCTGCGCGACCGCGGCCTGACCGTCGGCTTCCTGGCTGACGTCGCAGTGCACGTAGGCGCCGCCGATCTCGGCGGCCACGGCGCGGCCCTTGTCGTCCTGCAGGTCGGCGACGACGACCTTGCCGCCTTCGCGCGCGAGCATGCGCGCCGTGCCTTCGCCCAGGCCCGACGCGCCGCCGGTGACGATGAAGACCTTGCCTGCGATGTCCATGACGGGGCTCCTCGAGTGACGGGGGAATCGATTGACGTGCGCGTCGATTGTCGCGCAGCGAAAAGCCGCCCGAAGGCGGCTTGTCGGGGCGCGGCGACGACGTTCAGCCGAGCGCGGCGATCGCGCGCGACGTGATCTCGTCGACGCTGCCGAGCCCGTCGATGCGGCGGTAGCGCGGCGCCTGCGCGTCGCCGGTGGCGGCCCAGCGCGAGTAGTAGTCGACCAGCGGACGCGTCTGCGCGTGGTAGACCTCGAGACGCTTGCGCACCGTCTCTTCCTTGTCGTCGTCGCGCTGGATCAGGTCCTCGCCGGTCGCGTCGTCCTTGCCGGCGACCTTGGGCGGGTTGAACTTGACGTGGTAGGTGCGCCCCGACGCCGGGTGCACGCGTCGCCCGCTCATGCGCTCGACGATCGCGGCGTCGGGCACGTCGATCTCGAGCACCGCGTCGAGCCTGACGCCGGCGGCCTTCATCGCCTCGGCCTGCGGGATCGTGCGCGGGAAGCCGTCGAACAGGAAGCCGCCGGCGCAGTCGGGCTGCGCGATGCGTTCCTTGACGAGGCCGATGATGATGTCGTCGCTGACGAGCTGCCCGGCGTCCATCACCTGCTTGGCCGCGAGACCGAGCGGCGTGCCGGCCTTGACGGCGGCGCGCAGCATGTCGCCGGTGGAGATCTGCGGGATGCCGAAGCGCTGGCAGATGAACGCTGCTTGCGTGCCTTTGCCTGCGCCCGGGGGGCCGAGCAGGATCAGTCTCATCGGGGGTCCTCGTGCGTTGTCGTGTGCGGTGCGGCGCGGGCGGCCTCGGCCAGCCGGGCCCGCGTCTTGTCTCGAATCGAGAATATCACGCAGGTCCCTGCGCGAGGCTGACGGCGCGGGCGGGGTGCGCCCGCCGGCGACACCGCGCTCAGGGGCCCCACCACGCGCGCGCCTGCGCCGCGTTGGCGGCCAGGGCGCGCACGCGCTCGAGGTCGGCCGGCGTGTCGACGCCGGCACCGGGTGCCTCGTCGCACACGTGCACCGCGATGCGCTCGCCGTGCCACAGCACGCGCAGCTGCTCGAGCGACTCGAGCGTCTCCAGCGGCGACGGCGGCAGCGCCGGGAAACGGCGCAGGAACGCGGCGCGGTACGCGTACAGGCCGACGTGGCGCAGCGGCGCCGGCGCGGGCAGCGCGGTGATGCCGCCGGCGTTGCCGTCGCGCCACCACGGCAGCGGCGCGCGGCTGAAGTACAGCGCGCGGCCGGCGGCGTCGCAGACGACCTTGACGACGTTCGGGTTGACGAAGTCCGCCACCGCGTCGATCGCGTGCGCCGCGGTGGCCATCACGCAGTCGGCGCGCTCGCGCAGCAGCGACGCGCAGGCGTCGATCAGCGCCGGCGCGATCAGCGGCTCGTCGCCCTGCACGTTGACGACGATGTCGTCGCCCTCGAGGCCGAGTTGCTCGCAGGCCTCGGCGAGGCGGTCGCTGCCGCTGGCGTGGTCGGGGCGCGTCATCAGCGCGCGCACGCCGTGCGCGGCGCAGGCGGCAACGGTGCGCGCGTCGTCGGCGGCGACGACGGTGGCCGCGGCGGCCGAGCGGCGCGCGCGCTGGGCGACGCGCACCACCATCGGTGCGCCGGCGATGTCGGCCAGCGGCTTGTCGGGCAGCCGCGTCGACGCCAGCCGCGCGGGAATCAGGACGGTGAAGCCCATGCGGTGCCGACGGGGTTCAGGGCGTGGGCGGCAGCTCGACGGCGCGCGCCTCCTGCTCGAGCATCACCGGGATGCCGTCGACGATCGGGAACGCCAGGCGGTCGGCGTTGCACACCAGCTCGGTCGGGTGCATCTGCTCGTCGCGCTGCAGCTCGAGCGGGCCCTTGCAGACGGGGCATACCAGCAGTTCGATCAGGCGGTGGTCGAGCGTCATCGTCGGGCCTCGGTGGGCGCCTCCAGCGCCGTGGCGAGCGCGGCGTCGAAGGCAGGGTCGAACGCGAAGTCTAGCGTCGCGACCCACACGCGCGTCGCGCCCACGCGCGCCGCGTCGAGCTTGACGGCGTCCTTCTCGGTGACGACGACGTCGCGCGTACCCGCGGGCCACGGCAGCGTCGCGTAGTCATGGTGGTCGGGCAGCGGCAGGCGCTCGAACGCGAGGCCCAGAGAGTCGAGCATCGCGAAGAAGCGCTGCGGCGACGCGATGCCGGCGGCCGCCACCAGCGGTCGCCCGCGCAGCGCCGCCAGTGCGGCCGCCGTCGGCGGTTCGCCGCGCCACCAGGCGTCGAGCGCGACGGCGACGCCGAGCGCGCGGCGCACGCAGGCGCCGGGCCACGGTGTGGTCGGCCGCTCGGCGTTGTAGAGCACGAGGGTGCGCGGTGGCACGACGCGCGGCATCGGCGCGCGCAGCGGCCCGGCGGGCAGCCGCAGGCCGTTGCCGACGCCGCGCTCGTCGAACACGACGATCGCCAAGTCGCGCGGCAGGCGGTGGTGCTGCAGCCCGTCGTCGCTGACGAGCACGTCGACCTGCGGGTGCGCGCGCAGCAGCGCCTGTGCCGCCGCGACGCGGTCGCGCCCGACGACGACCGGCGCCCCGGTGCGCCGCGCGATCAGCCGCGGCTCGTCGCCGACGTCGCCCGCCGTCGCGTCGTCGTCGACGGCGCGCACGGCGTCGTCGCGGCGGCCGTAGCCGCGCGAGACGACGCCCGGGTGCCGGCCGTGCTCGCGCAGCCAGAGCACGAGCGCGATCACGGTGGGCGTCTTGCCGGCGCCACCGACGACGAGATTGCCGACGACGACGACCGGCACCGGCAGCCGCGCCGGCTGGCGCAGGCCCAGGCGGTACGGCGCGTGCAGGACAGCCGCGACGGCCCCGTAGAGCCACGACAGCGGCTGGATTGCGCGTGACAGTGCGCTCGGCCGGGCGCGCCAGACGTGCCGCTGCAGCAGCGCCTCGAGCCCCGTCGGGCCGGCGGCGGCCACCGCGCCGCGCTCTAGCGGCCGGCCGCGTCGGTCTGCGCGGCGAAGGTCAGGCGCGCCAGCCCGGCGCGCCGGGCGGCGTCGAGCACGTTGACGACCGACTGGTGCGCGGCGGTGGCGTCGGCGCTGATGATGACGACCGGGTCCTGCCGTCCCTGCGCGGCCTGCGCGAGCGCCTGCGTCAGCGCCTCGACCGCCGGGCCGCCGGCGACCGGGTTGCGGTCGACGACGTAGCGCCCGTCGGCGCCGACGGCGACGACGATCTCGTTCGGGCGCTGCTGCAGCCTCTCGGCGTCGGCGGTGGGCAGCGTCAGCTGCAGCTCGGTGAAGCGCGAGTACGTGGTGGTCAGCATCAGGAAGATGAGGATCACCAGCAGGATGTCGATGAACGGGATCAGGTTGATCTCCGGATCCTCGCCGCGCTGTTTGCGGAAGTTCATCGCCGTCTCGACGTCGGACCGCGGCTCACTGCGGCGCGCGCACCGCGAAGCGCAGCAGGTGCGGCACCAGGCGCTCGGCGGCGTGTTCCATCTCGAGCGTGAACTCGTCGACGCGGCCGCGGAAGTAGCGGTAGAACATCATCGCCGGGATCGCGATGATCAGGCCGAACGCCGTGTTGTACAGCGCGATCGAGATGCCGCGCCCGAGCTGCTCGGGGTTGCCCGCGACGCCGCCGGCGCCCTGCGCGGCGAAGATCTCGATCATGCCGACGACGGTGCCCAGCAGCCCGAGCAGCGGCGCCGCGCTGGCGATCGTGCCCAGCGTGTTCAGGTAGCGCTCGAGCAGGTGCACGGCGCGCCGGCCGGCGCTCTCGAACGCCTGGCGCAGCGCCTCCTCGGTGATGCGCGGGTCGGCGACGATGCTGCGCAGCCCGGCCGCGAGCACGGTGCCCAGCACCGAACTCTCGGCGAGCTTGTTGACGACGTCGGCGGGCGGCAGCGCGGTGCGCGTGACGCCGATCACTTCGTCGACCAGCGTCGGCGGGGCGACGCGCTTGGCGCGCAGCGTCAGCATCCGCTCGATGATCAGCGCCAGCGCGACGATCGAGCACAGGATCAGCGGCCAGATCGGCCAGCCGGCGGCTTGGATGATCGAGATCAACGGCGTCCTCGTTGTGCGTCGGCGCCGCGCGGCGCCTGGGTGGTGCGGGGGTTGGCGGGCGCGATTATGACCGTTGGCCATCGTGCGACCCGCCGCAACTGACGGGCCTTTGCCCGACAATCCACCGATTCTGTGGACAACATTGTGGGCAACGCGTCGATGCCTGCGCCAAAGGCGCGTGAACACGTCACGCGGGTCGGCTTGCACAAGCTTTGAGCAGCGAAAAGGCTTTGGATTTCAATCACTTGCACGGAAATGACAGCACCGTGACGGCGCCCGCCGATGCCCGCGGGTGCGGCAGGGCTGCTGTGGAGTTCTCGCCGCGCACGGCGCAGGCACGCCGTGGCTGACGCGCCGCCGGCCACGGCGCCGCACGTGTGGGGCGTGGCCGCGCTGCTGCTGGCGATCGGCGACGCGCTGGCCGCGCGCTTCGGCGCGGTGGCCGTCAGCGGCGAGCTGTCGGGGTTGTCGCGCGCGCCCAGCGGGCACTGCTACTTCAACCTGAAGGACGCCGACGGCGACGCGGCGGCGCTGCGCTGCGCGATGTTCCGCCGCGCCGCCGCGCTGCTCGACTTCGCCCCGCGCGACGGCCAGCGCGTGACGCTGCGCGGGCGGCTCGCGGTGTACGAGCCGCGTGGCGAGCTGCAGCTCGTCGTCGAGTCGATGCGCCCCGCCGGCGAGGGCACGCTGTACGAGCAGTTCCTGCGCCTGAAGGCGCGGCTCGAGGCCGACGGCCTGTTCGACGCGGCGCGCAAGCGCGCGCTGCCGCGCTTCCCGCGCGCGGTGGGCGTCGTCACGTCGCTCGCCGCCGCGGCGCTGCGCGACGTGCTGAGCGCGCTGGCGCGGCGCGCCCCGCA
>JBBION010000080.1:0-10592 GCA_037443345.1 Rubrivivax sp.
TCGTCGCGCACCTCGACGCCGTCGAGCGCGACATCCTCGAGCGCGCGCTGGCGCGCCATCGCTACAACCGCACCGCCGCCGGCGCGAGCCTCGGGCTCACGCTGCGCCAGATGCGCTACCGCATGGCGCGGCTCGGCGTCGACGTGGCCGAGCCGGGCGCCGAGCGTGGCGACGCGGGCTGAACCCGGCGCGCGCGGCGGGTCGCGCGGCTGGTCGAACGGCTGGTGGGGCGGGGCGCGCCACGTCGCGTCGCCGAACTTCGGCCCTCGCCCGCCCGGCGTCGCCGTCACGCTCGCGCTGATCCACTCGATCAGCCTGCCGCCGGGCAGCTACGGCGGCGACGCGATCGAGCGCCTGTTCACCAACCGCCTCGACTGGGACGCGCATCCGTACTACCGGGGCATCCGCGGGTTGCAGGTGTCGGCGCACTTCCTGATCCGCCGCGACGGCCGGCGGCTGCAGTTCGTCTCGTGCGACGACCGCGCGTGGCACGCCGGCGCGTCTCGGTGGCGCGGGCGCGACGGCTGCAACGACTGGTCGATCGGCATCGAGCTCGAGGGGCTCGAAGGCGACACGTTCACGCGCGCGCAGTACCGCTCGCTCGTGACCTTGCTCGCCGCGCTCGCGCGTCGGTATCCGGTTGCCGACGTGGCCGGACACGAGCACGTCGCGCCCGGGCGCAAGGCCGACCCCGGCCCCGGCTTCGACTGGGCTGCGCTGCGGCACGCGCTCGCGCGGCACCGCGCGTTCGCGCATCGCGACGCGCTGCACCTGGCAGCATGAGCGGGGATGCGTCGCGCCGCGAGGCGCGACGCCATCGGGACAAGCCCGCAGGCGTCGCACACTACCGGTAGTGTTCTAATACGCGTCCGCACCCCAGATGTAGCGTGCACTGCCCCGCGCCGCTGCACCGGTTGTCCACACCTTTGTCCACCCGCGGCCGCCGCGGCACGTCCTGGGAGGGACGCCGGCGGCCGATGCGCCGCGACGGCATGCCGGTGCCGTCGCGGGCGCGAACCAACCCGAGGATCCCCATGCAAACCGCCACCCACAGCCCCGCCGCCTCGTTCGCCTCCGCCCGCCCCGCCGCCGTCACCGCCGCTCCGGTGAGCGCGTACCAGGGCTACCAGATCATCCGCCGCAACGGCGCGGTGGTCGCGTTCGAGCCGAACAAGATCGCGGTCGCGCTGATGAAGGCCTTCCTCGCCGTGCACGGCACGCAGGGTGCGGCGTCGGCGAGCGTGCGCGAGACGGTCGACGAGCTGACCGAGTCGGTCGTGCGCGGCCTGCTGCGCTCGCGCCCGGGCGGCGGCACGTTCCACATCGAGGACGTGCAGGATCAGGTCGAGCTCGGCCTGATGCGCGGCGGCCACCACGAGGTCGCGCGCGCCTACGTGCTGTACCGAGAGCGGCGCGCGCAGGAGCGCGCGAAGCAGGCCCAGGCCGCGGCGCCGGCGGCGCCGTCGCTGCACGTCACCGACGAGCGGGGCCAGCGCGTGCCGCTCGACGAGGCGAAGCTGCAGGCGCTGATCGCGTCGGCCTGCGAGGGGCTGGGCGACGAGGTGAAGGCCGAGCCGATCCTCGCCGAGACGCGGCGCAACCTGTACGACGGCGTGCCGATGGCCGAGGTGCACAAGGCGGCGATCCTCGCCGCGCGCACGCTGATCGAGCGCGAGCCCGGCTACACGCGCGCCACCGCGCGCCTGCTGCTGCACACGATCCGCCAGGAGATCCTCGGCGAGGAGACGACGCAGGCGCAGATGGGCGAGCGCTACCCAGAGTACTTCCCGCAGTTCGTCCGCAAGGGCGTGGCCGCCGAGCTGCTCGACGACAAGCTGCTTCAGTTCGACCTCGCGCGGCTGGGCGCCGCGCTCAAGCCCGAGCGCGACCTGCAGTTCGACTACCTCGGCCTGCAGACGCTGTACGACCGCTACTTCCTGCACGTCGACGACGTGCGCATCGAGCTGCCGCAGGCGTTCTTCATGCGCGTCGCGATGGGCTTGGCCCTCAACGAGATCGACCGCGAGGCGCGCGCGATCGAGTTCTACGACGTGCTGTCGACGTTCGACTTCATGTCGAGCACGCCGACGCTGTTCAACAGCGGCACGCGGCGCAGCCAGCTGTCGAGCTGCTACCTGACGACGGTGGCCGACGACCTCGACGGCATCTACGAGGCGCTGAAGGAGAACGCGCTGCTGTCCAAGTTCGCCGGCGGCCTGGGTAACGACTGGACGCGCGTGCGCGCGCTGGGCAGCTACATCAAGGGCACCAACGGCAAGAGCCAGGGCGTGGTGCCTTTCCTGAAGGTCGTCAACGACACCGCGGTGGCCGTCAACCAGGGCGGCAAGCGCAAGGGCGCGGTGTGCGCCTACCTGGAGAGCTGGCACCTCGACATCGAGGAGTTCCTCGAGCTGCGCAAGAACACCGGCGACGACCGCCGGCGCACGCACGACATGAACACGGCGAACTGGATCCCCGACCTGTTCATGAAGCGCGTCGTCGAGGGCGGCGCCTGGACCCTGTTCTCGCCGTCGACCTGCCCCGACCTGCACGACAAGTTCGGCCGGGACTTCGAGCAGGCGTACCTGGCCTACGAGGCCAAGGTCGACCGCGGCGAGCTCAAGCTCCACAAGCGCATGCCGGCCAAGGACCTGTGGCGCAAGATGCTGTCGATGCTGTTCGAGACCGGGCATCCGTGGATCACGTTCAAGGACGCCTGCAACGTGCGCAGCCCGCAGCAGCACGTCGGCGTCGTGCACAGCTCGAACCTGTGCACCGAGATCACGCTGAACACCAGCGACACCGAGATCGCGGTGTGCAACCTGGGCAGCGTGAACCTCGCACAGCACCTGACGGACGCGCCCGACGGCACCAAGACCATCGACCAGGCCAAGCTGAAGAAGACGGTGGCCACGGCGATGCGCATGCTCGACAACGTCATCGACATCAACTACTACGCCGTCAAGAAGGCGCGCGACTCCAACCTGCGCCACCGCCCGGTCGGGCTGGGCATCATGGGCTTCCAGGACTGTCTGTACCAGCTGCGCGTCCCGTACGCCAGCGCCGAGGCGGTCGAGTTCGCCGACCGCTCGATGGAGGCCGTGTGCTACCACGCCTACTGGGCGTCGACCGAGCTGGCGCAGGAGCGCGGGCGCTACTCGAGCTACCGCGGCTCGCTGTGGGACCGCGGCATCCTGCCGCTGGACACGCTGAAGCTGCTGGCCGACCAGCGCGGAGGCTACGTCGACGTCGACACGTCGGCGACGCTCGACTGGGACGCGCTGCGCGGGCGCATCGCGCAGCACGGCATGCGCAACAGCAACTGCGTGGCGATCGCGCCGACGGCGACGATCTCCAACATCATCGGCGTCGATGCGTCGATCGAGCCGAGCTTCGGCAATTTGTCGGTCAAGTCGAACCTGTCGGGCGAGTTCACGGTCGTCAACGAGTACCTGGTGCGCGACCTCAAGCGCCTGGGGCTGTGGGACAACGTGATGCTGATGGACCTGAAGCACTACAAGGGCTCGCTGCGCGCGATCGACCGCGTGCCCGGCGAGCTGAAGCAGCTGTACGCGACCGCGTTCGAGATCGAGCCGGCGTGGCTCGTCGAGGCGGCGGCGCGCCGGCAGAAGTGGATCGACCAGGCGCAGAGCCTGAACATCTACATGGCCGGCGCGTCGGGCAAGAAGCTCGACGAGACCTACAAGCTCGCGTGGCTGCGCGGCCTGAAGACGACGTACTACCTGCGCACGACGAGCGCGACGCACGTCGAGATGAGCACCGTGAACACGCGCCAGCTCAACGCCGTGCCGCAGGCGGCCGGCGGCGACGTCGCGATGGCGCCCGCCGATCCGGCGAGCGACGTCAAGTTCTGCGCGATCGACGACCCGACGTGCGAAGCGTGCCAGTGAGATCGAGCACGTGAGTCTTCGACGATGCAGCGATGGAGTGGCCGTGTCGCTCGTCGCTGCATCGATGCGCGACCGCAACAACTTTGGGTCGTCGATGTCAAGAAGTGCTTGGTGTTCTCGCGCAACACTCCGATAATTCAACGCCACAGGACGTACACAACATGCTGGTCTGGGAAGACGACGTTCGCCCCACCTCGACAACCGCGAACCCTGCTGCGCCGAACCCGTCTCGTGACGCGCGGCCCGTGACCCCGTCACCCCTGCTGTCCCCCTCTTCGCTGCCGATGCCCGCGCTGGCCTCGGCGGTGGCGGCCCGCACTTCGGCGCCGGCCGTCTCGATGCCGGTGACGCCGGCGACCCAGCCGTCGAGCGCGCAGGCCGCGAGCACGCGGCGCGTCAACGTCGCCGACAAGCGCATCATCAACGGCCAGACCGACGTCAACCAGTTGGTGCCGTTCAAGTACAAGTGGGCCTGGGAGAAGTACCTCGCCACCTGCGCCAACCACTGGATGCCGCAGGAGATCAACATGTCGCGCGACATCGCGACGTGGAAGGATCCCAACGGCCTGAGCGAGGACGAGCGCCGCATCATCAAGCGCAACCTCGGCTTCTTCGTCACCGCCGACTCGCTGGCGGCGAACAACATCACGCTGGGCACCTACCGTCACATCACGGCGCCCGAGTGTCGCCAGTTCCTGCTGCGCCAGGCGTTCGAGGAGGCGATCCACACGCACGCCTACCAGTACATCGTCGAGTCGCTGGGCCTGGACGAGAGCGAGATCTTCAACGCCTACCACGAGGTGGCGTCGATCCGCGACAAGGACGAGTTCCTGATCCCGTTCATCGACGCGATCATGGACCCGCACTTCAAGACCGGCACGCCCGAGGCCGACCAGACGCTGCTCAAGAGCCTGATCGTCTTCGCCTGCCTGATGGAAGGCCTGTTCTTCTACGTCGGCTTCACGCAGATCCTCGCGCTCGGCCGGCAGAACAAGATGACGGGTGCGGCCGAGCAGTACCAGTACATCCTGCGCGACGAGTCGATGCACTGCAACTTCGGCATCGACCTGATCAACGCGATCAAGCTCGAGAACCCGCACCTGTGGACGCCGCAGTTCAAGGCCGAGATCAAGGCCCTGTTCCTGAAGGCAGTCGACCTCGAGTACCGCTACGCTGAGGACACGATGCCGCGTGGCGTGCTCGGTCTCAACGCGTCGATGTTCAAGGGCTACCTGCGCTACATCGCCAACCGTCGCGCGACGCAGATCGGCCTCGAGGAGCTCTTCCCGAACGAGGAGAACCCGTTCCCGTGGATGAGCGAGATGATCGACCTGAAGAAGGAGCGCAACTTTTTCGAGACGCGCGTCATCGAGTACCAGACCGGTGGCGCGTTGTCGTGGGAGTGAGGCCGGCCGAGGGGCCGTGCTTCGCTGCCGGTGAGAGATCAAGACCTGCGGGTGACGCACGGCCATCGCAGAAGTGGCCGGCGTGACCCGCAACCCCGTTCACCGCACCGGGGGCGGCGCCTGAAGGTTGGCGCCGATGAGCTCGGTGGGTGAATCCCGCGTCGCCTGTGGACGCGGAGCTTTCGCAACTTGATCAAGGAGATCGAAATGGCAACTGCGAAGAAGGCCGCCCCGGCCAAGAAGGCCCCCGCGAAGAAGGCGGCCGCGAAGAAGGCACCGGCGAAGAAGCCGGCGATGAAGAAGGCTGCGCCGAAGAAGGCCCCGGCCAAGAAGGCACCGGCGAAGAAGCCGGCGATGAAGAAGGCCGCGCCGGCCAAGAAGGCCGCGGCGAAGAAGGCGCCGGCCAAGAAGGTCGCGGCGAAGAAGGCGCCGGCCAAGAAGGCCGCTGCCAAGAAGGCGCCTGCGAAGAAGGCTGCGGCGAAGAAGGCGCCGGCCAAGAAGGCGGCCGCGAAGAAGGCCCCTGCCAAGCCTGCCCCTGCGGCGGCGCCTGCGGCGAAGACGACGTTGAGCCCCGCGGCGGCCTGGCCGTTCCCGACCGGGAACAAGCCGTAAGGCAGCCTGCAGAAGCGACAGACCCGGCCTCGGCCGGGTCTTTTTCTTGGGGCGTCGCCGGCGCGTGCCTGGCACGTGGCCGGACGAACGCGCGCGCCGTCGTGCGCGCGCCGAACTCAGCTCAGCGGCATCGTGTCGGCGAAGCCATTCGCCGGCAGCTCACGCCGCGGCAGCACCATCGTCGGCTCTTCGTCGAGCCGGCGCGCCACTTCGTCGCGGCGCTTGGGCTCGCTCTTGCGCTTGCCGAGCTCGGCTTTCGTGGCCGTCAGTTCCTCCTGCAACTGCGCCACCTGCTGACGCGCCTGGCGCGAGCGCTCGACGGCCGCCGCTCGCGCCGCTTCGCTGTGTTCGACCTGCGCGCGCAGTGCCGTGAGCTGCTGCCGGGCCCACATCCCGACGCCGGCGCCCACGACCGCGCCCGATCCCACGGCCGCCGCGGCGGTCCACATCAGCATTTCGGCATTCATCATGCCTGCGCTATCGGCCGAGCCGGATCGCGCCTGAAGTCACACGGCGTGCGTCAGAGCGGCAACATCGCACGGTTGACGCGGTGGTTCTGGCCCCCGCGGCACGCGATCTTCAGCGCGCCGACGCGGTTGCCGAGCTCGACGCAGCGCGCCAGCGGCCAGCCGCGCTCGAGGCCGTACAGCAGCGCACCGCGGAAGGCGTCGCCGCAGCCGGTCGGGTCGACGACCTCGGTCGCCGCCACGCCGGGCACGTGCGTGCGCTCGCCGTGGATCCACAACTCGCATCCCTCGGCGCCGAGCGTCACGATGACGCCCTGCAGGTGCGAACGCGACAGCCCCGCGAGGTCGACGCCGGTGCGCTCGCACAGCATGCGCGCCTCGTAGTCGTTGACCGCGACCCACGCGGCCTGCTCGACGAAGCGGCGCAGCTCGTCGCCGTCGAACATCGGCAGCCCCTGGCCGGGGTCGAACACGAAGGGGACGCCGGCGGCACGCATCTGCTCGGCGTGCAACAGCATCGCGTCGCGCCCGTCGGGCGCGACGATGCCGATCTTCAGGTCGGCGCGCGCCGGCACGGGCGTCAGGTGGGCCTGCATCATCGCGCCGGGGTGGAATGCCGTGATCTGGTTGTTGTCCTCGTCGGTGATGATGATCGCCTGCGCGGTGTAGTGGTCGGGCTCGACGCGCACGCACGACGTGTCGACGCCCATCGCGTCGAGGCGCGCCAGGTAGTCGCTGCCGTCGCTGCCGAGCGCCGCCATCACGACCGGCTCGCCGCCGAGCTGCGCCAGCGTGTACGCGATGTTGCCCGCGCAGCCGCCGTACTCGCGGCGCAGCGTCGGCACCAGGAACGACACGTTGAGGATGTGCACCTGCTCGGGCAGGATCTGCTGCGCGAAGCGGCCGTGGAAGTTCGTGATGGTGTCGAAGGCGAGCGAGCCACAGATCAGGGCGGGCATGGCAACTCCGGTTCGGGGCGCGGCGACGGCGGCCGCTCAGGGGTAGAAGATCTCGATCGTGTAGCCGACGACGCGCGGCTCGCCGGTGTCGAGCACGGCCTGCAGCGCGAGTTCGGCGCCGGCGCCGAGGCTGGTGACGCGCGCGCCGAGCTCGCGCGGCTGGAACACCTTGCGCGCGACGATGCCGCCGTACACGTCGGTGAGCGTCAGCTCGATCGCCGGCAGCACCAGCGGCTGGCGGTCGCGGTTGCGCAGCACCAGCGACAGCCGCATCGCGTGCCCGGTCTCGTCGACCTTGACCAGCGAGCTGCTCTCGACGGTCAGCCCGTCGATGCGGCGCCGCGGGCCCTCGTCGCAGCCGGCCATGCGGCACAGCGGCTCGAGCCACGTGCGCGCCGCCGGCCACTGGCGGCCGATCGGCTCGTGGAAGGCGCGCGTGCCCTGCAGCACGGCGGCACCCGACAGCAGGAAGGCCGCGGCCGCCAGCGCGGCGCGCACCTCGGGCGCGCGCCAGCGCGCCGCGCGCTCGGCCTCGCGCACGAAGGCCGGCGCTTCGGTGGGCTCGGTGGCAGACGACGTCGGCGTCGACGTGTCGTCCGCGGCGGCTTCGGCGCTCGCCGGCTCGGCAGCCACCGCGTCGTCACCGCGGGTGGCGGCCAGCGTCTGCGAGGCGGCGGCCTCGCCGACCGGTTCGCCCGCCGCCAGGTCGACGGCTGCCCGGTCGGGTGCGGCGCCAGAGTCTTCGTCGGATGCCGTCGGGCCCACCGCTGCCTCGAGGTCACCGGTCGCAGCGACTTCGCCCGACGGGGCCGGTCCTGTCGCGGCTTCAGCGCCGCGGCCGTCGTCGGTCCGTTGGACCCAGGGTTCGGCCGCGAACTCGGGCTCGGCCGACACCGCACCGATCGGCTCGGCGATCGGCGCGGGGAACGCGTCGTCGATCGGCTCAGCAAGAGGTTCCGCACGCGGCTCGGGGAGGGGTCCGGCAATGGGCTCGGGGAACGGCTCGGCGACCGACTCGCCGAACGGTTCAAGGACCGGTTGAGCCACGGGCTCAGCGGCATGTTCAGCCCCCGACTCGGCGATCGGCTCAGCGGCGGGCCACGCGACAGGCTGCGCTGCGACGCACTCTGCGGCGGTCTCTGCGAGCGGTTCTTCGACCGGCTCTTCTGCGACGGGCTCAACGGGTGGCTCAACGGGTGGCTCGAGCGCCTGCTCTTGATCCAGTGGCCCACCGACCTGCACGTCGTTGATGGGCGCTCCGTCGGCGCTGACCGGCATCGGTCCGAACAGCGCCGCGTGCAACTCGTCGACCGACAGCTGCGGCGTCTTTACCGGCTCGTCCCATCCGCGGTCGAACGCGATGCCGGCGTCGACGTCGGGGGCGGGTGCCACGGTCGCGGTCGCCAGGCCGCCGGCGGCCGTGATCGGCGTGCCGGGGACCACGACGACCGGCGTCGGCGCGGCAGGCGGCGGTGGCGCGGGCGGGATGGGGGGCGTGGGCGCGTCGAGCTCGAACAGCGTCTCGGTGGCGTTGAAGACGGCCGCGCAGCGGCCGCAGCGCACCCAGCCGTTGGAGACCTTGAGCTGGTCCTGCACGACGCGAAACGCCGTGCGGCACGACGGGCAACGTGCGGCGAGCGTCATGACCGCGTGCGGCGTGACGGCGGCGTCATCGCGCGGCGCACGGCCGCGTGGCAACCGACGGGCAGCAGGGGCATGCGCCGCATGATGCCATGCACCGGCGTGCGCAGCCGCGTGGAATCAGCCGGCAACGCCGGCGTGCATCAGCACCCAGCCGTCTTCGCGATCGACGACGCCGAGCGCGCACCAGGGCGCGTAGGCCGCACGCAATTCGTCGACCTGGCGCTCGAGGATGCCGGCGAGCACGAGGTCGCCGCCGGCGTCGACGTGCGCCGCCAGCAGCGGCGCGAGCAGCTTCAGCGGCTGCGCGAGGATGTTGGCCAGCACCAGCGCGTAGCGGCCCTGCGCGAGCTCGGGTGCCCCGGCGCGCAGGACCACGCCGTTGGCGGCGGCGTTGGCGCGCGTGGCCTCGACCGCGGCGGGGTCGATGTCGACGGCGTCGACCTCGCCCGCACCGTGCAGCGCCGCGCCGATGGCCAGGATGCCCGAGCCGCAGCCGTAGTCGAGCACGCGGCGCCAGCGCGTACGCCGTGCCGCAGGCTGCGTCGCGATCCAGCGCAGGCACATGCGCGTCGTCGCATGCGTGCCGGTGCCGAAGGCCTGGCCGGGGTCGAGCCGGATCACGCGCTCGGCCTGCGGCGGCGGCGCGTGCCAGCTCGGCACGGCCCAGAACGCCGGCGTGATCTCGACCGGCGCGAACTGCGCCTGCGTCTGTCGCACCCAGTCGGTCTCGGGCACCGCGGCGATGGCGACGACGCGCACCGCGCGGGTGTCCTCGTGCGCGGCCAGCAGCGTCGCCGCGTCGGTGGCCTGGGTCTCGGTCGCGAACAGCGCGCGCAGCGTCGAGTGCGGCCACGCTGCCGGCGGGGGCGGCAGCCCCGGCTCGCCGAACAGCGGCTGTTCCTGCTCGCCGCCGGCGTCGGCGTCCTCGACCGACACCGACAGCGCGTCGAGCTCGCCGAGCAGCGCATCGGCCAGCGGCTCGACGAGCGGCTGCGGCGCCTGCAGCACGAGTTCGTGCACGGCCGCCCGCCTAGCGCACGCCGCCGGCGCGACGCGGGCGCCGGCTCACCGCTTGTGCTGGCCGAGCCAGCCTTCGAGGTAGTGGATGCTGGTGCCGCCCTCGACGAACTTGGCGTCGACCATCAGCTCGCGGTGCAGCGGGATGTTGGTCTGGATGCCTTCGACGAGCGTCTCGAGCAGCGCGGTGCGCATGCGCGCGAGCGCCTGGTCGCGCGTGTCGCCGTGCACGATGATCTTGCCGACCATCGAGTCGTAGTTCGGCGGCACGAAGTAGTTGGTGTAGATGTGCGAGTCGACGCGCACGCCGGGCCCGCCGGGCGCGTGCCACATCGTGATGCGTCCGGGCGACGGCACGAAGGTGTACGGGTCCTCGGCGTTGATGCGGCACTCGATCGCGTGGCCGCGCATCTGGATCTGGCGCTGCGTGAACGGCAGCTTCTCGCCGGCGGCGATGCGGATCTGCTGCTGCACGATGTCGATGCCGGTGACCAGCTCGGTCACGGGGTGCTCGACCTGCACGCGCGTGTTCATCTCGATGAAGTAGAACTCGCCGTTCTCGTACAGGAACTCGAA
>JBBION010000081.1:0-10391 GCA_037443345.1 Rubrivivax sp.
GGCATCGCGCTCGTCGTGCCGCTGCCGGTGGCACCGTGCCCGAGGCCGCCGTCGCGCCGCCCGAGACGACGATGGCCCCGCCGCTGGCGCCCGCCAGCGGCCGCCCGTACCGCCCTGTCGTCACGCTCAACGGCTGGACGCTGCCGTGGCGCATGAACGCCGGCTGGAAGGAATTCCACCTCGTCGCCGAACCGGTGCTGCGCGAACTCGGCCCCGGCATGACGGCACAGCTGTGGGGCTACAACGGCAGCTCGCCGGGACCGACGATCGAGGTCGTCGAGGGTGACCGCGTGCGCCTGTTCGTGACCAACCGCCTGCCCGAGCACACCGCGGTGCACTGGCACGGCCAGCGCCTGCCCAGCGGCATGGACGGCGTGGGCGGTCTGACGCAGCCGCAGATCCCGCCGGGCAAGACCTACGTCTACGAATTCGAGGCGCGGCGCAGCGGCACCTTCATGTACCACCCGCACGCCGACGAGATGGTGCAGATGGCGATGGGCATGATGGGGTTCTGGGTCACGCACCCGAAGGACCCGAAGCGCACCCCCGGCTACACCGAGGTCGACCGCGACTTCTGCTTCCTGCTCAACGCGTTCGACATCGAGCCTGGCAGCGCGACGCCGAAGATCATGACGATGCTGGACTTCAACCTCTGGTGCTGGAACTCGCGCGTGTTTCCCGGGATCGACAGCCTGCCGGTGCGCCTGGGCGACCGCGTGCGCATCCGCGTCGGCAACCTGACGATGACCAACCACCCGATCCACATGCACGGCCACGAGTTCGTCGTCGCCGGCACCGACGGCGGCTGGACCAACCCGGCGTCGCGCTGGCCCGAGGTCACGGCCGACATCGCGGTGGGCCAGATGCGCGCGATCGAGTTCGTCGCCACCGAGCCGGGCGACTGGGCCTTCCACTGCCACAAGAGCCACCACACGATGAACGCGATGGGCCACGACGTGCCGACGATGATCGGCGTCGACCACCGCGACGTCGTGCACAAGATCCAGCAGCTGGTGCCCGACTACATGGTGATGGGCGAGCGCGGCATGGCCGACATGGGCGAGATGGAGATGCCGCTGCCCGACAACACGCTGCCGATGATGACGGGTCAGGGGCCGATGGGCCCGCTCGAGATGGGCGGCATGTTCACCGTGATCAAGGTGCGCGAGGGGCTGGCGCGTAACGACTACCGCGACCCGGGCTGGTACCGGCACCCCGCGGGCACCGTCGCCTACGAGTGGACCGGCGCGTCGATGAACCCGCAGCGCGCGCCGACGTCCAACACCGACGGCTCGGAAGTGCACGAGCACCGCGGCGCGCCGTGGCGCGCCGTCAAGCCGAACGGAGGGCACCGGCATTGAAGAACCTGCTGCTGAGCCTGACGCTCGCACTGCCGCTCGCGGCGCTCGCCCACGGCAACGAGCCTCACGCCGCCAAGCCGGCGAACGCGCCGATCTCGACGGAACGCCACGCCTGGGGCATGCAGGGCGATCCGAAGCGTGCGACGCGCACGATCCGCGTGACGATGCGCGACTCGATGCGCTTCGAGCCGGCGCGCTTCGAGTTCCGGCGCGGCGAGACGGTGACCTTCGTCGTGCACAACGCCGGCAAGGTGATGCACGAGTTCGTGATCGGCACCGACGCCGAACTCGTCGCCCACGCCGAGGCGATGAAGAAGCACCCCGACATGGAGCACGACGAGCCGTACATGGCGCACGTGCCGCCGGGCAAGACGCAGCGCCTGACGTGGCGCTTCACCGAGCCGGGCGAGTTCCTCGCCGGCTGCCTCGTCGCCGGCCACTGGGACTCCGGCATGCGCGCGACGATCACCGTCAAGGAGTGACACGATGAGCCTGGACCGCCTCTCGCGCCGCCGCTGGCTGCGCACCGCCACCGCGCTGGCCGCCGCCACGGTGCCCGTGCTTGGGCGCGCCGCGGCGCCGCTGCCGGTGCTGCAGGTCTGGAAGTCGCCGAGCTGCGGCTGCTGCAACGACTGGATCGCGATCCTGCGGCGCGAGGGCTTCCGCGTGCAGACCCACGACACCGGCAACACCGCGATGCGCGCGCGCCTGGGGCTGCCGACGAAGTACGGCTCCTGCCACACGGCGCTGATCGGCGGCTACGTCGTCGAAGGGCACGTGCCGGCGCGCGACATCCGCCGGCTGCTGGCCGAGAAGCCCGACGCGATCGGCATCGCGGTGCCCGGCATGCCGGTGGGCTCGCCCGGCATGGACGGCCCGGAGTACGGCGACCGCCGCGACCCCTACGACGTCGTGCTCGTGCTGCGCGACGGCACGAGCCGCGTCTGGGCAAGCTATCGTTGAGCCCAAGGAGACGCCCATGACCAAGATCCGCATCGCCGCCGCCGCGCTGGCGCTCGCCGCCACCGCCGCCGTCGCGCAGAGTGCCGACGGCGAAGTGCGCAAGATCGACAAGGCGCAGGGCAAGATCACGCTGCGCCACGGCGAGATCAAGAGCCTCGAGATGCCGCCGATGACGATGGTGTTCCGCGTCCAGGACCGCGCGATGCTCGACCGCGTCGCGGTCGGCGACAAGGTCAGGTTCGACGCCGCGAAGATCGACGGCAACTACACCGTCACCGCGATCACGAAGGCGCCGTGACCGCGCGGCCTCGCGCGCAGCGCCGCCGATCCTGCGTGATCCGTCGTTCCTCGTCGGCGATGCCTCAGCGCCGCGACAGCCAGTGCACGACGAAGTCGGCCAGGTCGGCGTGCGTCGTGTGCGCGAGCACCAGGTCCGGCCCCTCGTTCGGGCTGCCGTTGGGTGCGCGCAGCACCAGCGCGCGGTGCACCACGTCGGGCACGCCGCGCAGGTAGGGCAGGTAGTCGTCGACGAAGGCCTCGGGCCTCAGTTCGGCGATCGCGTCGGCCTTCGGGCTGCGCTCGCCGGCGTGGTGCCCGGTGGCGATCACGCGCTCGATCGGGAAGCCCAGTCCGCGCAGGTTGCGCAGCCGCGCACTCTGCCACGGCGCGTCGAGCGCCGACACGCATACCAAGTCGAAGCCGGCGGCGTGCAACTCGTGGCAGGCCTCGACGGCGCCGGGCAGCGCCGGCAGGTGCAGCCAGAACTCCTCGTCGAAGTAGCGCCAGAAGTGCTGGCGCGCCTCGCCGTCGAGACGCTCGACGGCCCAGCGGTCCATCGGCCAGTACGCGTGCGGGTCGCGCTCGGCCGGGCGCACGCCGAACGCCCGGCGCCACGCCTCGGCGTAGCCGTGGTGGAAGTCGACGAGCACGCCGTCGGCGTCGAGGGCGATCACGGACTTGCGGGCCATGGGCACACTGTAGCCAAGGCGCGCGGAACCTGCCCGTGCGGCGGCGCGGCCGATGCGCGCCCGCGCCGGCCGCGTCAGAAGTGGATGCCCTGCATCATCTGTTGCAGCGCCATCGCCTCGGGAGAGAGCCTCGGCTTGTCGCCCTTGCCAGCGGCGGCGGCCTCGCTGTCGGGGAACATGCGGAACGTCGTGTTCATGACGATCTGCGCGACGCGTGGCGCCGCCGCGTGCAGCAGCTCGCCGGTGACGCCCAGGCGCGTGGCGATGCGCACCGGCTTGCTGATGCAGGCCTGCGCGATCATGTCCGCCGCCTGCTCGGGCGACAGCGTGGGCACGTTGTTGTAGATCTTCGTCGGCGCGATCATCGGCGTGCGCACCAGCGGCATGTTGATCGTCGTGAACGTGACGCCGACGTCGGCGAACTCGCTGGCCGCGCAGCGCGTCCACGCGTCGAGCGCAGCCTTGCTCGCGACGTAGGCCGAGAAGCGCGGGGCGTTGGTCAGCACGCCGATCGAGCTGATGTTGACGACGTGGCCCTTGCGCTTCTTCGCCATCCCCGGCAACAGCCCCATCGTGACGCGCAGGCAGCCGAAGTAGTTCAGGTCCATCGTGCGCTGGAAGTCGTGGAAGCGGTCGTAGCTCGACTCGATCGCACGGCGGATGCTGCGCCCGGCGTTGTTGATCAGGACGTCGACGCCGCCGTGCACCTCCTCGAGCGTGCGCACGAAGGCGGCGCAGTCGGCCTCTGCGGCGATGTCGACGCTGTAGCTGAAGACCTGCGGGTTCGTCGTGCCCTTCTCCATCGCGTGGGCGACGATCTCCTTCACCGCCTCGGCGAGCTTGTCCTCGCCGCGCGCGGCGATGATCGTGACCGCGCCGGCCTCGGCGAACTTCTTCGCCGCCGCCAGCCCGATGCCCGAACTGCCGCCGGTCACGAGCACGACCTTGCCGCCGACCGCGCCCTTGAGCGAGCGGTCGATGAACAGGTCGGGATCGAGATGGCGCTCCCAGTAGTCCCACAGCCGCCACGCGTAGTCGTGCAGCTTCGGGCACTCGATGCCGCTGCCCTTGAGCGCAGCATCGGCCGCGCGGCGGTCGAAGCGCGTCGGGTAGTTGACGAGCATCAGCACGTCCTCGGGCAGGCCGAGGTCCTTCATCACCGCGTTGCGGATGCGGCGCACCGGTGCGAGCGCCATCAGCCCCTTCTTGACGCTCCTCGGGATGAAGCCGAACAGCGCGGCGTTGACGAACACGTTCATCTTCGGCGCGTGCGCGGCGCGGCTGAACACGTCGAGGATGTCGCCGACGCGGTAGCCCTGCGGGTCGACGAGGTGGAAGCACTGGCCGCCGGGGCGCTTCTGGTGGCTGATGTGGTCGAGCGCGGCGACGACGAAGTCCACCGGCACGAGGTTGATGCGCCCCCCCTCCAGGCCGACCGACGGGAACCACGGCGGCAGGATCTGCCGCATGCGCTGGATCAGCTTGAAGAAGTAGTACGGGCCGTCGATCTTGTCCATCTCGCCGGTGGTGGAGTCGCCGACCACCGCGGCCGGGCGGTACACCGTCCACGGCACCTTGCACTCCTTGCGCACGATCTTCTCGCTCTCGTGCTTGGTCATGAAGTACGGGTGGTCGAGGTTCTCGGCCTCGTCGAACATGTCCTCGCGGAACACTCCCTCGTACAGGCCGGCGGCGGCGATCGACGAGACGTGGTGGAAGTGGCCGGCGTCGATGGCCCTCGCGAACTCGACCGCCGCGCGCGTGCCCTCGACGTTGACGGCGATCTGGCTGTCGGCGTCGGCCTCGAGGTCGTAAACCGCGGCCAGGTGGTAGACGTGATCGACCCGGCCCTTGAGCGCCTTCAGGTCGTCGGCGCCGACGCCCAGCCGCCTGGCCGTCAGGTCGCCATAGACCGGGATCGCGCGGGTCTTGCCGACGCTCCAGTACGCCAGCAGGTCGGCGACCTTGCCCTGCGACTCGGGACGCAGCAGGAAGTGCACGGTCGAGCCGCGCCGCGCGAGCAGCGTCTTGACCAGTCGCTTGCCGATGAAGCCCGTGGCTCCGGTGACGAAGTAATGCATCGTGTCTGCCTCCTGCGCCGTGGTGATCTGGGGGCGCCGCGGGGCTATTCTGGTGTGCTGCCGACGGCGCTCCGCTGCGCGTTTGCCCGCACGCCGCGCGCCCGGCATAGAGCCACGGCCCTAGAGATTTTGGCTGCGCGCTCGACGGTGGCCTCCTACACTTTTCGGTATCGAGGCGGTGCCGGGGTGTGCCGCCGCCCTTGTCGAACGCACCCCGAGAGGAAGCCCCAGATGGTCAAGAAGCTCCAGAAGATGGCCCAGAAGCAGAAGGCCGCGTCGGCCGCGGGCCTGCTCGACAGCCAGCTCGCCGCCGCGGTCAAGGATTCGGCCCAGCAGATCTGGCTCGCCGGCATGGGCGCGTTCTCGAAGGCGCAGGCCGAGGGCGGCAAGGTGTTCGAGACGCTGGTCAAGGAGGGTGTGAGCCTGCAGCGCAAGACGCAGGCCGTGGCCGAGGAACGCATCAGCGAGGTCGCCGGCAAGATGACGGCGATGGCCGACGGCGTCACCGCCAAGGCCGGCCAGAAGTGGGACAAGCTCGAGACGATCTTCGAGGAGCGCGTCGCGAAGGCGCTGCACAAGCTGGGCGTGCCGTCGAGCCACGACGTCGACGCGCTGATCAAGCGCATCGACACGCTCAGCGCGCAGGTCGCCGCGATGCGCAAGACGCCGGGCGCGGCGCCGGCGAAGAAGGCGGCGCGACAGGCCCCGGCGACGACCGCGCGCAAGACCGCGGCGCGCAAGACCGCCGCACGCAAGGCCGCGCCGCGCAAGACGGCCTCGAGCCTGGCCAGCGCCGGCTGATCGGCTCGTCTCCCGGGCCTTCGCGGTCCGTTGCGCGCACGCCCCGCCTCGGCGGGGCGTCTGGCTGGGTGCGTCGCGGTCGGTGGCCGCCGCGACGCTCAACCGCCGCGGTTGCGCATCCAGTCGGCCGTGTTGAAGAAGGCGGCCGCGAGGCGCTGGGCGAGCGTCTCGGGCAGTCCCTGCTCGCGCATCGCCTGCTGCATGCACGCCAGCCACTGGTCGCGCTCGGCGATGCCGATCGGGTAGGGCAGGTGCCGCGCGCGCAGCCGCGGGTGGCCGAAACGCTCGACGTAGTGGCTCGGCCCGCCGAGCCAGCCGCACAGGAACCAGAACAGCTTGTCGCGCGAGCCGTCGAGGTCGCCCGGGTGCAGCGTGCGGATGCCGGCATACGCCGGCTCGAGATCCATCAGGTCGTAGAAGCGGTCGACCAGCGCGCGCACGCCTGGCTCGCCGCCGACGAGGTCGAACGCGGTCGCGCCGTCGGCGGGGCCGTCGTCGCCGGTCGTGTCGGCGGTCGTGCGCGTCACGCGCGCATTCTCGCCGCCGCGGCGGCCAGCGCCTGCGCCGCCGCGCAGCCCGGGAACAGCTCGACGAGCAGCTCGCGCTTCAGCACGGCCTCGCGCACCGACGCGTCGTCGGGCACCTCGCCGACCAGCTCGAGCACCACCGGCTCGCCGACCGCCGGGTCGACGTAGCGCGTGACGACCCGCTGCAGCTGCGCACACACGCGCCGCCCGTCGCCGCCCTGTCCCGCCTGGTTGACGACCACGCGCACGTGGCGGCGCGCCTGCGTCGTCGCGAGCACCTTGACCGCGGCGTAGGCGTCGGTCAGCGAGGTCGGCTCGGGCGTCGCGACGACGAGCACCTCGTCGGCCAGCGACACGGTGTAGAGCACGACGTCGGAGATGCCCGCGCCGGTGTCGAGCAGCACGCGGTCGTAGCGCGGCCGCAACTCGTCGACGATGCCCTGCAGGCGGTCGCGCACGTCGGCCGTCAGCCGCGAGTACTCGACCAGCCCCGAGCCGGCCGGCAGCACCGTGAAGCCGCCCGGCGCGTCGACCAGCGCCTCGTCGAGCGTCGCGCGGCCGGCGATCACGTCGTGCAGCGTGACCTTGGGCGCCAGGTTGAGCACCACGTCGAGGTTGGCCAGCCCGAGGTCGGCATCAAGCACGAGCACGCGCTCGCCGGCGGCCGCCAGCGACGCGGCGAGGTTGGCGCTGACGAAGGTCTTGCCCACGCCGCCCTTGCCGCTGGTGATCGCGGTGACGACGGCGCGGCGGGCGACTGCGTTCGGGTCGGTCATTCGGATTCCTGCAACGGCATCGGGGCACTGAACAGCAGCCCCCGCTCCTCGGCGCTGACCTCGGCCTGCGCCACCGGCTCGAAGCAGGCGCGGTTGCGCCCCTCGGCCTTCGCGCGGTAGAGCTGCTGGTCGGCGCGCTCGAGCCACAGCGCCGGTGACGAGCGCACCCACGGCGGTGCAAACGCGCCGCCGAGGCTGACGGTGACGGTGATCTCGCTGCCGTCGGGCAGCGCGACGCGGTGCGACTCGACGCGGCGGCGGATGCGCTCGGCCACCGCGGGGCCGAAGCTCGGCGAGCAGTGCGGCAGCACGATGGCAAACTCCTCGCCGCCGACGCGCGCGACGGTGTCCATCGGGCGCACGCACTCGAGCAGCCGCGCCGCGACCGCCTTCAGCACGGCGTCTCCCGCGGCATGGCCATGGGTGTCGTTGACGCGCTTGAAGTGGTCGATGTCCAGTGTCAGCAGCAGCGACGGGTCGCCCGAGCGCGCGACGCGGCCCAGTTCCTGCACCAGCGCGAGCTCGAACTGGCGCCGGTTCGCGAGCCCGGTCAGCGGGTCGCGGCTGGACAGCTCGCACAACGCATCGACCAGCGCCTGCAGCCACCGCGCGGCGTCGCGCGTGTCGGGCAGCTCGCGCCCCGACTGAGCGACCAGCTGCAAGGCGGCGCGCAGGTCGAGCGTCGCCTTGACCTCGCTCAGGGCGGCGTGGGCGCGGCGGGCGTCGGGAGCATCCAAGCGCGGCAGTGCGGTCGGCAGGCGGTGGAACCAGCGGGCAGTGTAGCCAGCGCCCGCTGCCGCACACCGCGATCAGCCGGGTGAAGCACGCGCTGTTCGCCCCGTCGCCCGCACCGCGTCGCCGGCACACTGCGACCGGATCGCGTGCCGCCCCCCGGCGGCCGGTCCCCACGCCGTACCCCCCGATGCAGCCTCCGTCCATCGTCGACCGCCTCGACGCCGAGTTCGCGTTCAGCGCGAACGACTTCGAGCGCGTGCGCCGCCTGATCCACGAGCGCGCCGGCATCAGCCTGCACGCCGGCAAGCAGGCGATGGTCTACAGCCGGCTGTCGCGGCGCCTGCGCGAGACCGGGCACCCGAGCTTCTCGAGCTACCTCGGCTGGCTCGAGCAGCACACCGGCGCCGCCGGCGACGCCGAGTGGCAGGAGTTCGTCAACTGCCTGACGACGAACCTGACCTCCTTCTTCCGCGAGGCGCACCACTTCGACGTGCTCGCCGACGAGCTGCGCGCGCGGCCGCAGCACCCGTGGCGCATCTGGTGCAGCGCGGCCTCGACCGGCGAGGAGCCGTACTCGATCGCGATGGTCGCCGCCGAGACGCTGGCCGGCGTGCGCGCGACGATCCTGGCCAGCGACATCGACACGCGCGTGCTCGCCACCGCGCAGCGCGGCGTCTACGACGAAGGCGCGCGCGGCCTCACGCCCGAGCGGCTCAAGCGCCACTTCCTGCGCGGCACCGGCCCCAACAGCGGGCGCATCCGCGTCAAGCCCGAGCTGGCGCGCATGATCCAGTGGCGCCGCTTCAACCTGATGGAGACGGTGTGGTCGCTCGGTGAGCCGTTCGACGTCGTGTTCTGCCGCAACGTGATGATCTACTTCGACGCGCCGACGCAGCGCCGCGTGCTCGAGCGCATGCACGGCGTGCTCAAGCCCGGCGGACTGCTGTTCGTCGGCCACTCCGAGAACTTCAACGAGTCGCGCGACCTGTTCCGGCTGCGCGGCAAGACCGTCTACGAGCGCGTCTGAGGCCGACGATGAGCACCACGATCGCCCGCCCTGCCCCCGCCGGAGCGACCGCCGCATCGACGGGCGGATCGGCGCCCCCCGTCGCGCAACGGCGCCTCGAGCAGCTGCGCGCGCGGCCGCGGCGCCCCGGCGAGGCGTCGTTCTATTATCACGACTCGTTCTTCGGCAACGCCGCCGTCAAGGTGCTGCCAGGCGAGTTCTTCGTGCACGACGACGACGTGCTGATCATGACCACGCTCGGCTCGTGCATCGCCGCGTGCCTGTGGGACCGCGAGCGCCGCATCGGCGGCATGAACCACTTCATGCTGCCCGACGTCGGCACCGGCGGCGACGCCAGCGGGCGCTACGGCTCGTACGCGATGGAGCTGCTGATCAACGAACTCGTCAAGCGCGGCGCGACGCGCGCGACGATGGAGGCCAAGGTCTTCGGCGGCGGCGCCGTCATCAGCGGCATGACGAGCATCAACGTCGGCGAGCGCAACACGCAGTTCGTGCTCGACTACCTGAAGACGGAGCGTATCGCGGTGGTCAGCAAGGACGTGATGGACGTCTACCCGCGCAAGGTGTGCTTCCTGCCGGCCAGCGGCAAGGCGATGGTCAAGCGCCTGGCGCCGGCCAGCGCCGACGCCGTGGTGCGCGAGGAGCGCGCGGCCGCGCAGCGCGTCGTGCCGCCGGCCTCGGGCGCCGGCTCGGTCGACCTGTTCTGAGGGATCGCGACGATGGCCAAGATCCGCGTGGTGGTGGTCGACGACTCGGCGCTGGTGCGCTCGCTGCTGGCCGAGATCATCAACCGCGAGCCCGACATGACCTGCGTCGGCACCGCGGCCGACCCGCTGGCCGCGCGCGAGACGATCCGCGCGCTCGACCCCGACGTCATCACGCTCGACGTCGAAATGCCGCGCATGGACGGGCTGGACTTCCTCGCCCGCCTGATGCGCCTGCGCCCGATGCCGGTCGTGATGGTCTCGACGCTGACCGAGCGCGGCGCCGAGACGACGCTGCGCGCGCTCGAACTGGGCGCGGTCGACTTCGTCGCGAAGCCGAAGATCGGCATCGCCGACGGGCTGCAGCAGCTCGCGCACGACATCACCGACAAGATCCGCGCCGCCGCGCGCGCGCAGGTTCGCCGCGCGCCGCCCGCGTCGCCGCCGC
>JBBION010000082.1:0-10358 GCA_037443345.1 Rubrivivax sp.
GACACCCCACGCGTCGCCGCAGGCGCCGATCGCGTGCGCCGCGTCCCAGCCGCACGGCGCGGCCACCGGCTGCGGCACCTCGGCGAAACGCCAGCGGTGCGCGACGGCGTGCACCGGCGCGCCGAGCGGGCGCACCGAGCGGCGCGCGAGGTCGTCGAGCAGGTGGCGCGCGACCTCGGCCGCGTCGAGTTCGAGGTTGTGCGCGCTCCAGTACGGCGTGGCCGTCAGCACCCAGCGCTGCGGTCCGCTCGCGTCGCGCGACGGCTTGCCGTTCTCGTGCCGCACGCAGGCCAGCGGGCCCAGCGGCGCCGTGCTGTCGGGGCGGTGGCACAGCGGGCCGAGCAGCGGGCGCTCGAGCACCGGCGCGCCGGCGGTCCACGCGGCCATCACGGCCCAGCAGGCCTCGCTGTGCACGCTGGCCAGCACCTGCGCGAGCGCCGGCGACGAGCCCAGCAGCGGCACCGCCTGCTCGGCCGGCGTCGCGACGACGACGGCGTCGAACGCGCCGTCGCCCAGCACGCGCCGCTCGGCGTCGAGCAGGTGCCAGCGCCCGCCGTCGCGTTCGATCGCCGCGACGTGCACGCCCTGGCGCACGTCGAGCACCGCGGCGAGCGCGCGCGGCAGCGCGCTCATCGTCGGCACGCCCATCCACGCGCCGGGCAGCTCGGGGTCGGGCATGACGAGGCCGGCGGCGGCCCAGCGCGCGACCTCGGCGCCGAAGCCGTCGTCGTCGGCAGCATCGCGCGCCGCGAACGACGCGGCACCGTGGTCGAACGTGCCGACGTCGCTCGCACGCGTCGCGAGCCGCCCGCCCGGCTGGCGGCCCTTGTCGAACAGCGTGACGGCGACGCCGGCGTCGCGCAGCCGAGCGCCGCAGGCCAGGCCCGCGATGCCGGCGCCGACGATGGCCACGCGTGGGGCACTCACGACCGCGCGCGCTGCTTGAGCCAGCGCATCAGCGCACCGACGACGGGCAGCTTCTCGTACAGCTCCTCGGCCACGTCCCAGTAGTCGCGGTGCTCGGCGATGCGGCCGTCGCCGGCCAGCTTCAGGTGTGAGCCGCCGTGGATGCGCTGCTCGTCGCGCGAGAAGCGCTTCATGCGAAACAGGAAGTCCCAGGTCAGGAAGCACTGGTCGCCGTCGACGACGATGTCGCGCACGACGAAGCGCGGCGCGTCGAGCGCGGCGAACATGTGCGCGAAGATGCCTGCGATCGCGTCGACGCCGCGGACGTCGTTGAACGGGTCCTTGAAGCGCGCGCCCTCGGCATACAGCTCGCCCAGGCGCGGCAGGTCCGACGGCGCGAGAGCCTCGAAGCGCGCCACCAGGCGCGCGACGCGCGCGTCGGCGTGGCGGCTCACAGCCCGGTGGCGCGGCGGATCGCCGCGAAGTACAGCCCGTCGCTGAGCACCGACAGCGCCTTGAGCGTGTGCGTGAAGCGTTTCGGGAAGTGGATCTCGAAGCGGCCCTTCTCCCACCCGGCGACGATCTGGCGCGCGGCCTCGTCGGAGCCGATCAGCGCCGGCATGCGGAACTCGTTCTGCGCCGTCAGCGGCGTGTCGACGAAGCCGGGGTTGATCACCGAGACGCCGACGCCCAGCGGGTGCAGGTCGAGGTAAAGCGTCTCGCCGAGGTTGATCAGCGCCGCCTTCGTCGGCCCGTAGGCGAGCGACTTGGGCAGGCCGCGGTAGCCGGCGACGCTCGACACCAGGCTCAGGTGCGCCGGCGTGCCGGCCTGCGCCTGGCGGATCAGTTGCGGCAGCACGGCGTCGAGCAGGTACAGCGCGCCGACGTAGTTGACCTGCTGGTGGCGCAGCGCGTCGTCGAGGTCGAACGCGGTCGCGCGCATCGGCTTGTAGTGGCCGGCGCAGTAGACGGCGAGGTCGATGCGCCCGCACTGCTCGACGATGCGTGCGGCGGCGGCGCGCATCGCGTCGCGGTCGGTCGCGTCGAGCGCGATCGCGACGCTGCCCGGGTGCTGCGCGGCGAACGCGTCGAGCGCGGCGGCGTTGCGCGCCGAGACGACGACGCGCGCACCGAGCGCGTGCAGGTGCTCGGCGGTGGCGCGGCCGATGCCGCTGGACGCGCCGACGAGCCAGACGACCTGCCCCGTCCATTCGCGGATCGGCGGATTCAGCGGCATGCGGCGAGCCTCGCGCGGTGGGGCCGGGTCACGGCTTCGTGAACGCGAGTGTGACCTCGCCGAGCGTGATGCCGAACTTGCTCATCACGGCCTTGTTGAGCATCACGCGCTCGTCGACGAGGTACATCCAGTCGTCGAACTGCACGTGGTAGACCTTGCCGTCGACCGGCAGCGCGAGCGTGTAGCGCCAGTTGAACGCGTTGCCGGCGGCCTGGCCGCTGGCCTCGCCGATCACGTCGTCGGCGGTGCCGGTGTAGCGGCCGTCGGGCAGCTTCTTCAGCCGCCAGACGCGGCGCTGCTTCTCGCCGTCGCTGTAGGTGAAGTACTCGTCGAGCACGCCGTCGTCGCCGTTCCAGCTGCACTTCATCAGCACCGTGAAGCGGCGCACGACCTTGCCGCTGCGGTCGGTGAAGATGCCGTGCGCGATCACGTCGCCGTTGAAGTACTCGCGCAGGTCCAGCAGCGGCCGCTCGGCGGCGTAGTCGGCCGGCTTGGGGCCGGCGCAGCCGGCCATCGCGAGCGCGGCGGCGCCGGCGCTCGCGGCGAGCCACAGTCGTCGGTTCATTCGGGAGCTCCCAGGGGGTGGCGCATCCAGCGCGTGACGAGCAGCGCCGCGGCGCCGAGCTTGAGCACGCACGGCAGCGCGCAATAGGCCAGCGTCAGCGCCGCGAGCGCGGCGGGCTCGCGGCTGCCCGGCATGTAGCCGAACAGCTGCAACAGCGGCAGCGCCAGCCCGGCGGCCAGCGCGAGGTTGAGCTTGGTCGCGAAGTTCCACCAGCCGAAGTAGGCGCCCTCGGCCTGTCCGCTGCGGCCGGCGCGCTGGATCACGCCGGCCAGCAGCGCGCCGGGCAGCGCCAGGTCGGCGCCCAGCGCCAGTCCGCTGGCGATGCACACCGCGGTGAAGGCCACGACGTCGCCGGCGCCGAGGAACGCGGCCCACACGAACGCGGCCACGGCGAGCAGCATCCCCGCGAGCCACGCGCGCGCCAGCCCGAGCCGGCGCACGACGCGCACCCACAGCGGCATCGACAGCGCGCCGGCGGCGAAGTAGCTGGCCAGGAACAGCGGCTCGAAGGCCGGCGCTTCGAGCCGGTCGCGGATGAAGAACAGCACCAGCGTCGCCGGCACCGCACTGGCGATGCCGTTGACGAGGAACACCGCGAGCAGCCGGCGAAACGCGGCATCGCGCAGCGGCAGGGTCATCGGCAACGTCGCCTGGGTTGCGGCCGGGGCACGTGCGGCGCGGCGCGGCGCCTGCGCGAGCAGCGCCACGCCGGCGGCGAGCGCAATGGCGAACACGACGGTCGCCGCGCTCATGCCGGCCAGCGCCGGCAGCACGCTGGCCACGAGCACGCCGACGAGCGCGAAGCCCTCGCGCCACGCGACGACGCGCGCACGCTGCGCCGAGTCGCCGCCCAGCCGCGCGCCCCAGGCCTGGTGCAGCACGGCGAGCACGCTGTAGGCGACGTAGGTCCACACCAGCCCCGCGCCGCACCACGCCAGCAGCGCCGCGGTGCCTTCGACCGGTGGGAAGAACAGCGCGCGAAAGCCGATCGCCGCCGCCACCGCAGCCGCCGCGGCGGCGGCGAGCACGCGCGCCGTCGAGTGCGCGAACCAGCGGTCGACGAAGCGGCCGATCCACGGGTCGGTCACCGCGTCGAACAGCCGCGCACCGAGCAGCAGCGCACCGAGTGCGGCCAGTGGCACGCCGAACGCCGTCGCGTAGTGGTTCGGCAGCATCACGTACAGCGGCAGCGCGACGAAGGCCAGCGGCAGGCCGAGCGCACCGTAGGTCGCACCGGCACGCCAGCCGGCGGCCGGTGCGTCGGCGCTGACCGGGGGCGCTGCCACGGCCGAAGTCGGCGTCACCGCAGGATCTCCGCGACGCATCGCGCGATGCGCTTGTCGTGCCACGCGACCCTTCCGGCGGACGCCGCGGATCCGGCTTTGCCGGTGAGCGGGCTTGCCCTGCAGGCCGCGCCGGGCTTTGCAGCCCGGCCGCTCGCCAGGCACGAAACGTCCAGCGGACGTTTCGTGTCCGGGCTCGCCCCCCTCGAGGAGAAAGCGCCGCAGGCGCTTCGGGGATGGTTCATGTCACTTGCCGAGCAGCGCCGCGCGCAACTGCGGCTGCGAAGTCTGCGGCGCGAGCCACACGCCGAAGAACAGGCGCGTGAACTCGGCGTCGCGCACCTCGCCGGCGGCGCGCCCGTTGACGAAGAAGCGCGACGCGCGGCCGGGCTGCTGCACGCCGGTGATGCGGTCGCCGCGCTCGACGTCGGGGAAGGCCGCGCCGAGTTGCGCCTGCCAGCGCTCGGCCTGCGCGTCGTCGAACGCGCCGATGCGGCGCATCTCGGCGATCGACCGCTCGGCGATCAGCCGACCCGCGAGCCGGCGCGCGTATTCGAGCTCGAGTGCGAGCGGCACACCGGCGTAGTCGGTGTCGGCCAGCGGCCGCGGCGCCCACAGGCGCGCGTCGTAGACCGACAGGCCGAGGAAGCGCAGCGAGCCGCTGCCGAGCAGCCGCACGCCTGGCAGCTCGGCGGCGATCTCGGGCGGCGCCATCGACGCGCGCACCGGCAGCGCGGCCGTCACGGCCAGCGCGACGGTGCCGGCCACGACGGCGCGGCGGGCGGGGGATTCGACGCGGTCCATGAACGGGCCCTCGGCGTCAGTCGCGCTGCAGCGTGAACTGCACGACGTCGGTGTTGCCGGTGGCGAACGCCGCCTCGCAGTACGCGAGATAGAACTCCCACGTGCGCATGAAGCGCGTGTCGAAGCCGAGCTTGCGCACCTGCGGCTCGCGCTGCAGGAACGCGGCGCGCCAGCGCGCGAGCGTCTCGGCGTAGTCGTGGCCGAACGCGAACTCGTCGACGACGCGCAGCCCGGCCTTCGCCGCCTCGGCGCGGAACACCTGCGCGCTGGGCAGCAGGCCGCCGGGGAAGATGTACTGCTGGATGAAGTCGGTCGAGCGCACGTAGCGCTCGAACAGGTCGTCGCGGATCGTGATCGTCTGGATGCACGCGCGCCCGCCCGCCCTGAGCGTGTCGTGCACGGTGCGGAAGTAGCTCGGCCAGTACTCGCGGCCCACGGCCTCGAACATCTCGATCGAGCAGATGGCGTCGAACGGCGCGTCGCCCACGTCGCGGTAGTCCTGCAGCCGCAGGTCGGCACGCCCGGCGAGGCCGGCGTCGGCCAGGCGCTTCGTCGCGTGCGCCAGCTGCTCGGTCGACAGCGTCAGCCCGGTGACGTGCGCTCCGAAGTCGCGCGCCGCCATCTCGGCGAGTGCGCCCCAGCCGCAGCCGATCTCGAGCAGCCGCCCGCCCGGCGCGATGCCGCACTGCGCCAGCGCGCGGCGCACCTTGGCGTGCTGCGCGTCGGGCAGCGAGCGCGAGGTGTCGCCGGCGAACCAGGCGCTCGAGTAGTTCATCGTCTCGTCGAGCCACAGCGTGTAGAACGAGTTGCCGATGTCGTAGTGCGCGTGGATGTTCCTGCGGCTGCCGCGCCGCGAGTTGCGGTGCAGCAGGTGCTTGACGCGGTACGCGAGCGAGCCCCACCACGAGCCGTAGATCAGCTGCTCGGCGGCGTCGCGGTTGGCGATGAAGACCTTCAGCAGCGCGGCGAGGTCGGGCGTCGTCCAGGTCCCGGCGATGTACGACTCGGCGAAGCCGATGTCGCCCGACTTCAGTGCCGCGGCGCACACGTCCCAGGTGCGCAGGCGGATCGCCCCGCGCGGCTCGACGTCGGCCGGGTGGCCGAAGCGCAGCTGGTGGCCGTCGGGCAGCTGCACGTCGAGCGTGCCGCGCTGCAGGTGCTGCAGTGTGCTCAGCGCGAAGCGCGCGGCGCGCGGCGCCGACGCGGGCAGGGCGGGCGAGGCGGTGGTGGTCGTGCTCATCGGATCGGCGGATCAGCGGGTCACGAAGGCGGCCGGCGGCGCCGGCTTGCGGAAGAACGGCACGCGCTTGGTCCACAGGAGCAGCGCCTGCCAGTGGATGCGGGCGATGACACCCAGCGTCATCATCGGCGTGCCGAAGAAGGCGCGGCGCAGCGCGGTGGCCGTCAGCGGCTCGAGTGCGCCGCTGACGCTGGTCTGCAGCAGCGGGCCGTCGGCGTCGTGGTGGTCGATGCGCACGACGGTGCGCGGCGGCTGCGCGCTGTCGCCGAGGTCGGTGCGCATGAAGCGGAACCGGTAGTCGCCCTCGACGCGGCAGAACGGCGAGACGTGGAACACCTTGCGTGCCGTCAGCTCGCGCCCGAAGCGAAGACCCTCGCCGGCGAGCAGGTAGCAGTGACGCTCGCCGAACGTGTTGTTGACCTCGGCGACCACGGCGGCGAGCGTGCCGTCGCGGCGGTGGCAGTACCAGAAGCTGACCGGCTTGAACACGTAGCCCATCACGCGCGGGTAGCAGTGCAGCCAGACCTCGCCTTCGGCGTCGGCGATGCCTTCGCGCGCGAGCAGCTCGTCGAGCCACGCGAGGCAGTCGTCGCGGCCGTCGCCGTGGTCGCGGTCGTGGAAGGCGATCGGCGCGAAGCGGTTGCGCGGCAGCTCGGCGTCGCGCTGCGCGCGCAGCGTGCGCAGCGGCAGCAGCAGGAAGTAGGTCGGGTAGGTGAAGCCATGGCGCGCGGGGCGCAGCCGCTGGTGGCGCACCACGCCACGGCCCAGCAGCGCCTGCGGCGCGCTCACGCGGCCTCCGACGTCGGCGTCGCGCCCTCGCGCCACGCGGCGCGCAGGCTGTCGACGACGGCGAGCCCCGACATCAGCCCGTCCTCGTGGAAGCCGTAGCGCGTCCACGCGCCGCAGAACCAGGTGTGTGCGCGGCCCTGGATCTCGCCCAGGCGCTGCTGCGCGTCGATCGCGGCCTGGTCGAACACCGGGTGCGCGTAGTCGAACTCGGCGAGCACCGCGTCGGCACGCGGCGCGCGCACCGGATTCAGCGAGACGACGAGCGGCGTCGTGAACGGCAGCGGCTGCAGCTTGTTCATCAGGTAGTGCAGGCACACCTGCGATCGCTCGCGCGCGTCGTCCGACGCGCGCTCGTAGTTCCACGACGCCCATGCCAGCTTGCGCGTCGGCAGCAGCGCGGTGTCGGTGTGCAGCACGGCGCGGTTGGGGTGGTAGCGGATCGCGCCGAGCACGTCGCGCTCGGCGTCGGTCGCGTCGGCGAGCAGCGCGAGGCTCTGGTCGGAGTGGCACGCGAGCACGACGTCGTCGAAGCGTTCGCTGCCGTGGTCGGTCGCGACGACGACACCGTACTCGGCCGAGCCCGGCGGGATGCGGCGCACCGAGCGCACCGGCGTGGCGAGCCGCGCGTCGTCGAGGCGCTCGAGCATCTTGCGCACGTACTGGCGCGCGCCGCCGCGCACCGTGAACCAGGGCGGCCGCCCTTCGACCTGCAGCAGCCCGTGGTTGTGGCAGAAGCGGATCATCGTCGCGATCGGGAAGCGCAGCATCTGGTCGGTCGGGCACGACCAGATGCAGCCGATCATCGGCAGGAAGTACCAGTCGCGGAACTCGTCGCCGAAGCCCTGCGCGCGCAGGAACTCGCCGATCGGCTGGCGCAGTTCGTCGTCGGCGTTGCGCTGCGCGATCGCGGTCGTGACGCGGTTGAAGCGCAGGATCTCGGCGAGCAACCTCCAGAAGCGCGGGCGCAGCAGGTTCGAGCGCTGCGCGAACACGCTGTTGAGGTCGCTGCCGCTCCATTCGAGCGGCAGGTCGGGCACCTGCACCGAGAACGACATGTCCGACGGTGCGATCGGCACATCGAGCTCGGCGAGCAGCGCCAGCAGGCGCGGGTAGGTGCGCTCGTTGAGGACGATGAAGCCGGTGTCGACGCCGTGCGTGACGCCGTCGAGTGTCACGTCGACCGTGTTCGTGTGGCCGCCGAACCAGCGGCCGGCTTCGAACAGCGTGACCCGCGCTTCGCGCGCGAGGTGCCATGCGACGGCCAGGCCCGAGATGCCGGAGCCGATGACGGCGACGCGACGCATCGCTCAGGCCCCCGCGAACGAAAACGGGGCACCGAGAGCGGTGCCCCGTGGGATAAAAGCTGCTGTGGGCCGCCCCGGAGCGAAGGAGGGAGGGAGGAGGGAGGAGGAGAGACGCTCCGGGATTCCAGCCGGCAGGGCCGGCGAGCTGCACAGCAGAGAAACCGTCCGCGCGTTCGGCGTCATTGCACCGCGCGCACGTTGTCTGTGAATCGACGCGCAGCGGATAGTTCCGCGATGGGCGCCATCGCGCACGACGAGGCCCGACGACGCGACGCAAGCCTGAGAGGGCAGGTTTTGAACCATCACGTCTAAAAATGTACTCTGCGGTCCAATGCTCTGCCAGCGGGTGATCCAATCCCTTCGTCGCCGCTCAAGTTTGCCGGGCGAGCGCGCGGGTGGGCTCGACGGCTGCGCGGCGGGCGCATTCTGCGCAGCGGCGACGGCGCCGTCACCCGGTCGAATCCGCGCTTGTCATGTCCTTTGTCCTGTGCAAACACCCATCGCACCCCTATATTGGGGTGCAAACCCCAAGCGTGATCATGGACGTCCTGGACAGTGATGTGGCCGATCCGGCCAGTGACGGCGCCTCGCAGCGCGCCGCCGGCGCGCGCGGATCGCGCCCGCTGACGCTGTCGATCGCCGCCGTCGAGCGCGACACCGGGCTGAGCAAGGACACGCTGCGGGCCTGGGAGAGGCGCTACGGTTTCCCCTCGCCGCAGCGCGACGCCGGCGGCGAACGCGCCTACCCGATCGACCAGGTGGAGAAGCTGCGCACCGTCAAGCGCCTGCTCGACGCCGGACACCGGCCCGGGCGCGTCGTGTCGCTGCCGGTCGACCACCTGCAGCAGCTGTGCGCGTCGACGCTGGACGTGGGGCCGGTCCCGGTCGGTGCCGCGCTCGCGACGGCGCCGTCGGACCTGCGGCCGCACCTCGACTGCCTGCGCGCGCACGACGTCGTCGGCCTGCGCCGAGCGCTCGCGCGCAGCCTGGCGCGCCACGGCCTGGCGCGCTTCGTCGCCGAGGTCGCGGCGCCGCTGGCCGCCGTCGTCGGCGAGGCCTGGGTGCGCGGCGACCTCGAGGTCTACCAGGAACACGCGGTGACCGAGGCGCTGCAGTCGATCCTGCGCCACGCGCTGGCCACGCTGCCCGAGCCGGATGCCGGCGCGCGTCCGCGCGTGCTGCTGACCACCTTCCCCGGCGAGCCGCACGGCCTCGGCCTGCTGATGGCCGAGTCGACGCTGGCCGTCGAGGGCGCCGCGGGCGTGTCGCTCGGCGTGCAGACGCCGGTGTGGGACATCGTGCTGGCGGCGCAGGCCTACGGCGCCGACGTCGTCGCGATCGGCTTCACCGGCAGCGTCAACCCGAACCACATCCTCGACGGGCTGGCCGAGTTGCGCGCCAAGCTGCCGGCGTCGACGGCGCTGTGGGCCGGCGGCGCGCTGCCGCTGTTCCAGCGCCGAACGGTCGCCGGCGTCGATGCCGTGCCGACGCTCGAGGCGCTGGCGGCGGCGCTTCGTGCCTGGCGCACGGCCCACGGCTGAGCCGACGCCCCCGGGGCGCGTGCGGGCGCAGGGCGCCGCCTACAATCTCGCCGCCTTCTGCAGGACTGCCATGCTCTATCCCGAACTGTTCAAGCAACTCGAGGCCGTGCGCTGGTGCATGGACACCGACATTCCGTGGGACCGGTTCGACGCGGCGCGGCTCAGCGACGAGCAGGCGCAGACGGTGAAGATGAACGCCATCACCGAGTGGGCGGCGCTGCCGGCCACCGAAATGTTCCTGCGCGACAACCGCGACGACAGCGACTTCTCGGCGTTCATGAGCGTGTGGTTCTTCGAGGAGCAGAAGCACTCGCTGGTGCTGATGGAGTACCTGCGGCGCTTCCGCCCCGACCTCGTGCCCACCGAGGAGGAGCTGCACGCGGTGCGCTTCGAGTTCGACCCGGCGCCGCCCCTCGAGACGCTGATGCTGCACTTCTGCGGCGAGGTGCGGCTGAACCACTGGTACCGCCGCGCCGCGCAGTGGCACACCGAGCCGGTCATCAAGGCCATCTACGAGACGCTGGCACGCGACGAGGCACGCCACGGCGGCGCCTACCTGCGCTACATGAAGCGCGCGCTCGCCCGGTTCGGCGACGAGGCGCGCGCCGCGTTCGCGAAGGTCGGCGTGCTGATGGCCAGCGCGCGCCGCACCGCGCAGGCGCTGCACCCGACGAACCTGCACGTCAACG
>JBBION010000083.1:0-10277 GCA_037443345.1 Rubrivivax sp.
AGCAAGGGCTTCACGATCAAGGAGATCGCGAGCCTGATGGGCATCAAGTGGTTCACCGTCAACGACCACATCAAGTCCATCTACCGCAAGCTCGACGTCTCCAGCCGCGCCGAAGCCGCCGTGCTCGCGACCAAGCACGGTCTCGTCTGACCCCGCCGCGGCCATGGCCGCCGACCTCCACCCCCCCTCCCCCGCACGCGACGCCGAGGCACGGCCTGCGGCGGCCGGCGGGGCACACCTCGCGTGGTGGACGGGCTGGCGGGTGCGCGTGCTCGCCGTGCTCGCACTGGCGCTCGCGCTGGGGCTGTGGCTGCTCGCGCGCGCGCTCGGCAACGATCCCACGGTCGCCGCCGACTGGCGCGCCGACGACCGTGGGCGCCTCGTGCTGCACGCCACCGCCGATCCGGCGCTGGCCACGCATGCCGGACGGACGGTGGTGGGTTTGGTGGCGCGCGACGGCACCGCCGCGACGGTCGACGCGTGGCTGCTGCAGCACGACGCGCGCTGGGTGCCCGACGATGCCGCGCGGCAGCGGCTGCTCGACCAGCATCGCCATTGGCGCGATGCGCTGGCGACCGGCACGGTGACGCTGCAGTTCGCCGACGGCACGCGCGTGACCGCCGCCGTGGCCCCCCGCGGCCTGGGCAGCCTGGGCCTGGCGTTCTGGGCGCAGGGCACGCTGGCACTGCTGCTGGCGCTGGCCGGGGCCGTCGCTGCGCTGTCGCGCCCGCTGGCAGCCGCCGTCGCCGTGCGGCTGGCGCCGTACCTGGTGCTGACGGGGGCGCAGGCGCTGCATCTGACGGGGCTGGCGATCGCCAGCGTGCCCGGCCCTGGGGTGGCGCTCGGGCTGGCGGCCGGCCTCGGTGCCGGCTTCACGACGCTGGACCTGCTGACGGCGGCAGCCGCCCTGCACGCCGCCGCGGTGCACCCGCACCCGCATCGCCACGCGCGCGCGATCTCGGCGGCCGGTTGGACGGCCGCATGCGTGCTGTCGTTGCTGGCCACGACCGGCGCGCTGCCCGGCGCATGGGGCTGGACGCAAGCGTCGATGCTCGCGCTGGGCGGGGCCGCCATGGCGTTGCTGGGATCGAACGCCGGTCGTGCGCCGCATCCGCTGGCACCGTTGCTGCAGCGCTGCATCACGATGGCCGTCGTCACGTTCGCACTGCTCAGCGTCGTCGCGATGTCGCTGCCGTGGCACGCCGGGGCGGCCCCGGCGCTGACCACCGTCGCCGTGCCGGCGTGGCACGTGTCCGTCGCAGTGCTGCTGCTCGGCCTGCCGCGGCTGCCGGCCAACCGCCCGGCGTGGCGCGAGGCCGCGCTGACGGCCGGCGCGGTCAGCGTCGCGATCGCGCTGCACGACGGTCTTGCCGTCGCGCTCGGCGTGTCGTCCGCGGTGGCGCTGGGGGCGGCGGTCGCCGTCACGCTGGCGCTGCTGGCGCTGGCGCGCCCGTGGCTCAGCGCGCCGCTGGCCGGACTGCGCGCGCCCGACGCCGAACGGCTGCTCGATCACCTGCTGCGTGCCACGCACGACACGCAGCACGACCCGCACCACGGCGAAGCGTCGCTGCGAGCCTTGCTCGCCGAGGTCTTCGAGCCGCGCGAGATCACGCCGACGCGGCACGCACCGCGCTGCACGCGCGTGTTCGGCGCGGGATCGACGCTGGTCGTGCCGCTGCCCGCGCGGCACGGCGACACCACGACCGCGGCACCCGGCGCGCTGGTGCTGCGCTATGCGCAGCAGGGCCGCCGGCTGTTCACGCGCGACGACGCGCGGCTGGCCGACCGCGCGGTCGAGCAGCTGCAGCGCGCGACGCGGTTCGGCGACGCCGTCGAACAGGGGCGCACCGAAGAGCGCGCGCGCCTCGCGCAGGACCTGCACGACGACATCGGCGCCCGGCTGCTGACGCTGATGTACCAGGCGCCGACGCCGCAGATGGAGGACTACCTGCGCCACACGCTGCAGGACCTGAAGACGCTCACGCGCGGGCTGGCCGCGTCGAGCCGCTGGCTCGGCGACGCCGCCGCCGAGTGGAAGAGCGACCTCGGCCAGCGTCTCGAGATGGCGCACTGCCGGCTCGCGTGGTCGGTGTCGTTCGACCGCGAGCCGGAGCTCGGCGTCGCGCAGTGGTCGGCGCTGACGCGGCTGCTGCGCGAGCTCCTCACCAACGTGATCGCGCACGCCCACGCCACGTGCGTCGAGGTCGAGTTGACCGTCGAGCGCGGGCGGCTCACGCTGCTCGTCAGCGACGACGGCGACGGCGGCGACCCGGCCGGCTGGTCGGCGGGGCTGGGCCTGTCCAGCGTTCGCAAGCGCGTGCGCCAGCTCGGCGGTCGGGTCGAGTGGCGCGAGGTCTCGCCGCGCGGCATCTGCTGCCGCGTCGAGGTGCCGCTGCAGCCCCGGCCACAGCCGCCGGGCTGAGCGCGGCGCTCAGGCCGCGACCGGCACGAGGAAGTCGCGACTGATGCCGGCGCCGAGGTCGTTGACGCGGTCGAGGAACTGCGTCAGGTACGCGTGCAGCCCGGTGGCGAGGATCTCGTCGATGCGCCCGTAGCGCAGGTCGGCCTGCAGCCGCCCGGCGCGGCGCAGCGTCTCGTGGCTCTGCTCGTTGGCCACCAGGCGCAGGTTGGTCACGACCTCGTTCATGCACGCGGCGAGCGAGCGCGGCATGTCGGCGCGCAGGATCAGCAGCTCGGCCACCTTCTCGGGGCGGATCACGTTGCGGTAGACCTTGCGGTAGACCTCGAAGCCGGAGACCGAGCGCAGGATCGCGCTCCAGTGATAGAAGTCGACCTCCTGCGCCTCCTTCGCGCCGGCCGTGCCGAAGAACTCGCTGTCGCGCGCCTGGAACTTGACGTCGAGCAGGCGCGCGGTGTTGTCGGCGCGCTCGAGGAAGGTGCCGATGCGCACGAAGTGCAACGCCTCGTCCATCAGCATCGTGCCGACCTGCGTGCCGCGCGTCAGGTGCGAGCGGAACTTGACCCACTCGAAGATCGCGCCCGGGTCGCGCTCGAGGCTCGTCGTGCGCACGAGTCGGTTGAACTCGAGCCAGGTCTGGTTCATCGTCTCCCAGACCTCGGTGGTCAGCGTGCCGCGCACCGCGCGCGCGTTCTCGCGCGCCGCGCGCAGGCACGACACGATGCTCGACGGGTTGGCCTCGTCGCCGACCATGAACGTCATCACCGACAGCGGCGTCACGTCGCCGTATCGCTCGCGGAAGCCCCCGGTCAGCTCGGAGATGCTGAGCAAGCCCCGCCAGCCCTGCTCGGCCTTGTCGGCCGATTGCGGCAGCAGCGACATCTGGTAGTTGACGTCGAGCATGCGGGCGGTGTTCTCGGCGCGCTCCATGTAGCGCGCGAGCCAGAACAGATGGTCTGCGGTGCGCGACAGCATCTCAGTTCTCCAGCACCCAGGTGTCCTTCGTGCCGCCGCCCTGCGACGAGTTGACGACGAGCGAGCCCTCCTTCAGCGCGACGCGCGTGAGCCCGCCCGGCACCATCTGCACCTGCCGACCCGACAGCACGAACGGGCGCAGGTCGATGTGGCGCGGCGCGATGCCGGCGTCGACGAAGGTCGAGCAGGTCGACAGGCTCAGCGTCGGCTGCGCGATGTAGTTGGCCGGGTTGGCCTCGAGGGCCTTGCGGAAGTCGGCGATCTCGGCGGCGGTCGCCGCCGGGCCGACGAGCATGCCGTAGCCGCCCGCGCCGTGCACCTCCTTGACGACGAGGTCGCCGAGGTGGTCGAGCACGTACTTCAGATCCTGCGGCTCGCGGCACAGGTAGGTCGGCACGTTGTGCAGGATCGGCTTCTCGCCGAGGTAGAACTCGATCATCTTCGGCACGTACGGGTAGATCGACTTGTCGTCGGCCACGCCGGTGCCGATGGCGTTGCACAGCGCGATGTTGCCCTTGCGGTAGACGTCGAGCAGCCCGGCGCAGCCGAGCGTGCTGTCGGGGCGGAACACCGCCGGGTCGAGGAAGTCGTCGTCGACGCGGCGGTAGATCACGTCGACGCGCTTCGGACCCTGCGTCGTGCGCATGTAGACGAAGCCGTCGCGCACGAACAGGTCCTGCCCCTCGACGAGCTCGACGCCCATCTGCTGCGCGAGGAACGCGTGCTCGAAGTACGCGCTGTTGTACATGCCCGGCGTCAGCACGACGACGGTGGGCTCGTTGACGCCCGCCGGCGCCACCGCGCGCAGCGTGTCGAGCAGCAGGTCGGGGTAGTGCGCGACCGGCGCGACGCGGTGCCGGGCGAACAGTTCGGGGAACAGCCGCATCATCATCTTGCGGTCCTCGAGCATGTAGCTCACGCCGCTGGGCACGCGCAGGTTGTCCTCGAGCACGTAGTAGGTGCCGCTGCCGTCGGCGTTGGCGGCGCGCACGATGTCGATGCCGGCGATGTGCGAGTACACGCCGCCGGGCACGTCGATGCCCATCATCTCGCGGCGGAACTGCGCGTTGTGCAGCACCTGGTCGGCGGGCACGACGCCGGCCTTCAGGATCTCCTGCCCATGGTAGACGTCGTGGATGAAGCGGTTGAGCGCCGTCACGCGCTGGCGCAGCCCGCGCTCCATCTCGCGCCACTCGGCCGCCGGGATGATGCGCGGGATCAGGTCGAACGGGATCAGCCTCTCGGTGCCGGCCCCGTCCTCGTCCTTGGCGCCGTAGACGGCGAACGTGATGCCGACGCGGCGGAAGATCATCTCCGCCTCGGCGCGGCGCGCCATCATCGCGTCGTGCGGCTGGTCGCTCAGCCAGCGCTCGTAGGCGCGGTAGTGCTCGCGCACCGCACCGTCGGCGGTGTGCATCTCGTCGAAACCGGGTCTCATCGCCTGGGGCTCCCCACTCGGCACAGCTTAAGCAACTTGCGTGCCCCACTTCGGGGCGTCGAGCGGCGAGGCGTCGTCGGCGACGCGTCGCGTCGTCACGCGCACGGCGAACTCGTGCGCGCCGCCGCCGCGGATCACGCCGCGCAGCGGCGTGACGTCGCCGTAGTCGCGGCCGATGGCCACCCGCACGTGGTCCTGTGCCGGCACGCAGGCATTGGTCGGGTCCAGTTCGAGCCAGCCGCCATCGCCGCCGTCGGCCTCGCCGGCACCGTCGCCGGCCGGGCACCAAAGCGCAGCCCACGCGTGCGACGCGTCGGCGCCAACCAGCGGCGCCTGCCCCGGCGGCGGCTGCGTCAGCAGGTAGCCGCTGACGTAGCGCGCCGCCAGCCCGAGCATGCGCAGCGCACCGACGAGCAGGTGCGCGAAGTCCTGGCACACGCCGCGGCGCGATGCCCACACCGCCTCCAGCGGGGTGTCGACCGTCGTGCTGGCGCTGACGTAGGCGAAGTCGGCGTGCAGCCGCTGCATCAGCTCGATCGCCGCCGCCGCCACCGGGCGCCGCGGCGCGAACGAGCGCAGCGCGTAGTCGCGCAGCGGCTCGAAGCGCGGCACGTACGGCGACGGCACCGCGAACTCGGTGGCCGGCTCGTAACGGCAGCCGGCGCGGTAGGTCAGGCGATCGCGCAGCGGCTCCCACGCCGGGCTGTCGTCGGGCGGCCGATGCGGTCGCGGCGCGAGTCGCACGCGGCTGGCGGCGCGCACGCGCAGCGCGCGGTGCGCGCCGGCGGCCGTGAAGCCGTGGCGGGTGTTGCCGAAGCGATCGCGCTCCACGGTCAGCCGCACCGGCGGGGGGTCGACGTCGAGGGCGAAGTCCAGCAGCTGCTGCCAGCGGTCCTCGCGCGGCTGCAGGAAGGCCTGGTGGTGGGCCCAGTCCACCGGCGCGCCGTAGCGGTACACCGTCTCGTGCTCGACCTCGAGCACGACCGCCCCGTCCGTCGACGTCGCGCTCACCGCCGGCACCCCGCCCTGCCCGCCCTCGTCACACCCGCTGCAGCACGTCGGTATCGGCGTGCGCGAAGTAGTGGCCGCCGAGATCGTCCGACAGCTGCCGGCCGTCCTGCGCCAGCCGGTGCGCCAGTGCGCGCAAGCGCCAGCGCAGCGCCGCGTCGTCGGCGCCGCCGTGCACCTCGCGCAGCTCGTCGATCGTCAGGCCCGCGCCGTCGGCGGGCAGCCGCGCGACCCACTCGTCGAGCAGCGCCTCGGGGCCGGGCAGCTTGCGCAGCTCGATGCGCAGCCGGCGCAGCACGCCGGCGAACGCGCGCGGGTTGGCCTCGTCGAGCACCAGCGTGTCGACCACCGCGAGCAGGTCCTGGTGGCGCTGGTAGCGCGAGCGGTAGGTGATCGTGCTGTCGAACAGCTCGAGCGCGAGGTCCAGCCCCGCCTCGTTGTCGAGCGCACCAAGGTCGAGCAGCGTCGCGAACGACTGCGCCAGCCCGACCAGGCGCTCGATGAAGCGCCCCACCGTCAGCAGCCGCCAGCCGTGGTCGCGTGTCATGCGGTCGCTTTGCGCGCCGGTCACCGCGGCGAGCTGGACCGCCAGCCGGTCGAGCGCCGGCAGCGCCGCGGCCGCCGTCGGCAGCGGCGGCGCCAGCAAGGCCTCGACGGCCGAGACGGCGACGGGCGGCGGCGCGAACGCGGCGTGGAAGTCCTCGCCCATCGCCTGCACCAGCCCCCAGTGCTCGGTCGACAGCCGCTCGCGCAGGCTGCCAGCGGCGCGCGCGAGCGCCGCGAGGTTGAAACCGATGCTGTTGGCCCCCGACGTGTCGGTCAGCGCGGCCAGCACGCTGCGCTCGAACACCGCCGGCGCGCGCGCCAGCCCCGGCACCTCGGCCGGCGCCAGCCCGCTGTCGCGCGCGAGCACCGACACCGCGTCGAGCAGCCCGGCCGGCGCGTCGCTGTCGCTGTCGATCAGCGTCAGCGTCGCGCGTGCCAGCCGCACGAGCTGCTCGGTGCGCTCGGTGTAGCGGCCGAGCCAGAACAGGTTCTCCGCCGTGCGGCTGGCCACCGGCCGGCGCCGCGCAAGGATGTGCTCGATGCCCAGGCGCTGCGGCAGCATCGAGAACAGGTCGACCTGGCCGTCGGTCAGCACCCAGGTGTCCATGCTGGTGCCTCCGCGCTGCATCGACACCGTCGTCGGCACGCCGGCGGCCACGCGCGTCATGCCGCCCGGCAGCACGTGCCAGCGGCCGTGGCCGTCACCGATCGCGTAGACGCGCAGCCCCGCCGGACGCGTGTGGATCGCGCCGTCGCGCCACAGCGGTGCGCGCGAGAACGCCAGGCGCCCCTGCACCGTCCACGCGTCGGGGTCGGCGTCGATGGCCTCGATCGTCGGCGCCCCCGGCGCCGGCGCGCCGGGGCGGCGCGGGAACGTGTGGCGCAGCACCTTGTCGTCCAGCTCGCCGCGCGCCGCCTGCCACGCGGCCGGCTCGCCGCACCACCACGTCGGCAGCGACGGCATCGCCAGCTCCTCGCCGAGCAGCGCCTGCGAGATCGCCGGCAGGAAGCCCTGCAGCGCCGGCGTCTCGAGGCAGGCGCTGCCCAGCGCGTTGGCGACGACGACGCGCCCGGCGCGCACCGCCTGCAGCAGCCCCGGCACGCCCAGCGTCGAGTCGGCGCGCAGCTCGAGCGGGTCGCACCAGTCGTCGTCGAGACGGCGCAGCAGCGCGTGCACGGGTTCGAGCCCCTCGACCGTCTTCAGGTAGACGCGGTCGTCGCGCACCGTCAGGTCGCCGCCCTCGACCAGCGGCACGCCCAGGTAGCGCGCAAGGTACGCGTGCTCGAAGTAGGTCTCGCTGTACGGCCCCGAGGTCAGCAGCGCCAGCCGCGGCGGCTCGCTGCCGGCGACCTGCGCCGCCTGCGCCTCGATGGTGTCGAGCAGCCGGCGGTAGCTCGACGCGATGTGCTGCACGTGCAACTCGCGAAACGCCTCGGGGAACAGGCGCGAGACGGTCAGCCGGTTGTGCAGCACGTAGCCCAGCCCCGACGGGTTCTCGCAGCGCTGCGCGACGACCCACCAGTGCCCGTCGGGTCCTCGCGCGAGGTCGAACGCGACGATGTGCAGGTACAACCCGTCCGGCGGCACGACGCCGTGCAGCGGGCGCAGGTAGCCGGGGTGTCGGAACAGCAGCGCCGACGGCAGCAGCGCGTCGTGCAGCAGCCGCTGCGCGCCGTACAGGTCGGCCATCATCGCGTTGAGCAGCCGCGCGCGCTGCACCACGCCACACTCGACGACGGCCCAGTCGTCGGGCTCGACGATCAGCGGCAGCACCTCGAGCGGCCACGGCCGCGCCGGGCCGCCACCGCCGGCGTCGGTGCCGTAGACGTTGTGCGTGATGCCGTCGGCACGGATCTGGCGCGCGAGTTGCGCGGCACGCGCGTCGAGCTCGGCGCGCGCCTGCGCAGTGTCGGCAGGCAGCCAGTCGAAAAAGCGCTCCCAGCTCGCGCGCGGGCGGCCGTGCGCGTCGTGCAGTTCGTCGTGCAGCGAGGCGTAGGCCGGATCGACCGCCACCGGCGCGCGCAGCAGTGCCGCGAAGGCCGACCCGCCCGCCGATGGCGCGGCGTCCGACGGCGTGGGTCGCAGCGCGCTCACCGCGCGAGCCTCCGGCACCTCGGGGCCCGCGCAGGCGAGCGTCGACGGCGAGGCCGCGCCAAAGGCCGGTGGCCGCTCACGCGACAGCTCGCTCGGGCAGGCTCATCGCCTCGACCTTACCCGAGCCGCAGGTCGAGCGTGAAGGGGAATTCCCGGCTCGGCTGCGCTGGTGCGACCTTCATCGCGCCCGGCGTGTGGCCGAACCTGAAGAAGCGCGCCAGCCGCCGGCTCTCGGCCTCGTAGGCGTTGACCGGGAAGGTGTCGTAGTTGCGCCCGCCCGGGTGAGCGACGTGGTAGCGGCAACCGCCGAGCGAGCGCTGCAGCCAGTTGTCGACGACGTCGAAGGTCAGCGGCGCGTGCACGCCGATCGTCGGGTGCAGCGCCGACGGCGGCTGCCACGCGCGGTAGCGCACGCCGCAGACGAACTCGCCGACGCGCCCGGTGGGCTGCAGCGGCAGCGCACGGCCGTTGACGGTGACGACGTGGCGGTTGTCGTTCAGGCCCGTGACCTTCACTTCGAGCCGCTCGAGCGAAGAGTCGACGTAGCGCACCGTGGTGCCGGCCGCGCCTTCCTCGCCCATCACGTGCCAGGGCTCCAGGGCGTTGCGCAGCGCGAGCTCGACGCCCGCCACCGCGACCTCGCCGATCAGCGGGAAGCGGAACTCGAAGTGCGGCGCGAACCATGCCGCGTCGAACGCGAAGCCGGCGTGCGCGAGCTCGGCCAACACGTCGTCGAAGTCCATCCTGACGAAGGTCGGCAGCAGGAAGCGGTCGTGCAGCCCGGTGCCCCAGCGCGTGAGCCGCTGCGCGCCGGCCGTGGTGTACGGCTGGCGCCAGAACCACGCGACGAGCGCGCGCAGCAGCAGCTGCTGCACCAGGCTCATGCGCGCGTGCGGCGGCATCTCGAAGGCGCGCAGCTCGAGCAGGCCCAGGCGACCGGTCGAGCCGTCGGGCGAGTAGAGCTTGTCGATGCAGAACTCGGCGCGGTGCGTGTTGCCGCTGACGTCGATCAGCAGGTTGCGCAGCGTGCGGTCGACCAGCCACGGCGGGCACTGCCCGTCGACCGAGAGCTGGCGCTCGATCTCCTGCAACGCGATCTCCACCTCGTAGACCTGGTCGTCGCGCGCCTCGTCGATGCGCGGGCTCTGGCTCGTCGGGCCGATGAACAGGCCGCTGAACAGGTAGCTCAGGCTCGGGTGGTTGTGCCAGAACGTCAGCAGGCTCGCGAGCAGGTCGGGGCGGCGCAGGAACGGGCTGTCGGCCGGCGTCGCGCCGCCGAGCACGAAGTGGTTGCCGCCGCCGGTGCCGGTGTGGCGGCCGTCGAGCATGAACTTCTCGGTGCTCAGCGTGGTCTGGTGCGCCGCCTCGTAGAGGAACTCCGTGTGGTCGACCAACTCGTCCCAGTTCGACGCCGGGTGGATGTTGACCTCGATCACGCCCGGGTCGGGCGTGACCTGCAACACCTTCAGGCGCGGGTCGCGCGGCGGCGGGTAGCCCTCGAGCACGACCTTCATGCCGAGCTCGGCGGCGGTGGCCTCGACCGCGGCGAGCAGCGCGAGGTAGTCCTCGAGGTGCGCCAGCGGCGGCATGAAGACGTACAACACGCCACTCTTGCCCCCGTGCCGGGCCTCGGCCTTCGGGCCGTTCATGCGCTGCGGGTCGCGCACCTCGACGCACAGCGCGGTGCGCACGATCCACGACGCGCTCTCGCCGCGCTGCGGGAACGCGTCGGTGCCGCGCGCGTGCGGCGTCACCGGCGCGTGCGGCCCGGCGCCGGCCGGCCACCAGCCCGCCTC
>JBBION010000084.1:0-5708 GCA_037443345.1 Rubrivivax sp.
GCCGTTGGCGTGGCCGCCGGCGCCGCGTTCTGGGGTGCGGCGTCGACACTGCTCGGCGTGCACGACCGCCCCGCCCTGCCGACGCTCGCGCTGCAGGGCCTCGACGGCGCCCCGGCCGAGCTGCACGCCCTCGTGCAGGGGCAGCCGGCCGTCATCAACCTGTGGGCCAGCTGGTGCGCACCGTGCCGCGTCGAGATGCCGGCGTTCGCCGCCGCGCAGCAGCGCGAGCGCGGCGTGCGTTTCCTGTTCGTCAACCAGGGCGAGGATGCCGCCACCGTACGGCGCTTCCTCGCCGCACAGCCGTTCACGATCGACGGCGTGTGGCTCGACCGCGCGTCGAGCCTCGGGCCGGCGATCGGCTCGACCGGGCTGCCAACGACGCTGTTCGTCGACGCGCAGGGCCGCGTCGTCGAGCGTCACTTCGGGATGCTCAGTGCTGCCTCGCTCGCCAGCCGGCTGCGCGTGGTTCAGGCCACGTCCGTCCCCACCGCCGCCCCGACCGCCCCGACGCCATGACCGCACCGACCGCGACCACACCGCGCCTGCCGACCGACGAGCTCGACCTGCTCACGGAGCTGCTGCCGCTGCACGCGGGGCTCGAGATCGTCGAACTCGGCTGCGGCAACGCGCGTCTGGCGCGCCAGCTGCTGCAGCGCTTCGCCGGCTGCCGCATCACCGGGCTCGAAGTCGACGCGCGTCAGCACGCGAAGAACATCGCCGCGCCGCAGGAGCGGCTGACCTTCGTCGAAGCCGGCGCGCAGGCGATCCCGTTCGCCGACGCGTGCTTCGACCTCGCGCTGATGCTCAAGTCGCTGCACCACGTGTCGCTGGCGGCGATGGACGCGGCGCTGGCCGAGGTGCGGCGCGTGCTGCGCCCGGGCGGCTGGCTGTACGTCTCGGAACCGGTGTACGCCGGCGCGCTCAACGAGGTCGTGCGCCTGTTCAACGACGAGGGCGAGGTGCGCGCCGCCGCGCAGGCCGCGCTCGACCGCGCGGTGGGCTGCGGCGGCTGGGAGGCGGTCCGGGACGTGCGCTTCGAGACGCCGGTGCACTACCGCGACTTCGCCGACTTCGAGCGCCGCATGGCCGACGTCACGTTCGCCGAGCGCCGCTTGGACGACGCGCTGCGCGCCGCGGTACGCGCGCGCTTCGAGCCGCACATGACGGCCGACGGCGCGCACTTCACGCGACCGATGCACGTGCGGCTGCTGCGCCGCCGCGCGGGCTGAACCGCGCCCGGCGCCGCGAGCCCCGCCCAAGCCCCCACGGACCACATACCCATAGGGGGTATGTGACACTGCTGTGCGAGGCCCGCGCGGCGCGGGCCGGCCGAAACCGCGACGATGACCGCCGAACACAGACTGCGCGTCGAGACCTTCTTCGACGACGCCACCTCGACCTTCAGCCACCTCGTGCTCGATCGCGCGACGATGCAGTGCGCGCTCGTCGACAGCGTGCTCGACTACGACGCCGCGTCGGGCCGCACGTCGACGGCGAGCGCCGACCGGCTCGCCGCGCGCGTGCGCGAGCTCGGCGCCCGCGTGCAGTGGCTGCTCGAGACGCACGTGCACGCCGACCACCTGTCGGCCGCGCCGTACCTGCAGCGCGAGCTCGGCGGGCAGATCGGCATCGGCCGGCACGTGACGGCGGTGCAGGAGACCTTCGACCGGCTGTTCAACGCCGGCGCCGGCTTCGCGCACGACGGCCGCCCGTTCGACCATCTGTTCGACGACGGCGAGCGCTTCCACATCGGCCGCCTGCCGGTCACCGCGATGCACACGCCCGGCCACACGCCGGCGTGCATGACCTACGTCGTGCACGACGGCGACGAACTGGCCGCCTTCGTCGGCGACACGCTGTTCATGCCCGACCACGGCACCGCGCGCTGCGACTTCCCCGGCGGCGACGCCGCGACGCTGTACCGCTCGATCCGCAGGGTGCTGGCGCTGCCGCCGTCGACGAAGCTGTACCTGTGCCACGACTACAAACCCGACGCGCCGCCGCCGCGCCACGTGACGACGGTGGCGGCGCAGCGCGCGGCCAACGTGCACGTGCACGACGGTGTCGGCGAGGCCGACTTCGTCGCGATGCGCACCGCGCGCGACCGCACGCTCGCGATGCCGGCGCTGATGCTGCCGTCGGTGCAGGTCAACATGCGCGCCGGGCACCTGCCGCCGCCCGAGGACAACGGCATCCGGTACCTGAAGATCCCGCTCGACGCGCTCTGACCGGCGCGCCGGGCCACGCGGCTCAGCGCTCGCGCACGCAGCGAAACCCGATGTAGACCACCGCCGTGTCCGCCGGCTTGCCCTGCAGGTGGTCGGCGCGCATCGGCGCGGCGCCGTACCACCACGAGCCGCCGCGCGTGCGGCGCTCGGCGTTGCCGGCGGCGCCGGGCGGCTCGTCGACCCACTCCCACGCGTTGCCGCCCATGTCGTGCAGGCCGTTGACGCCGGCCGGCGTCGCACCGGCGCGCGCGTGGCCGTCGCCGCGCGCGAGCGCGGCGCCGTGGCGGATCGCGCGGCGCTCGGCGTCGGGCCCGCAGTCGCGCAGGCACTGTGCGCCGGCGGGCGTGTCGCCGGTGGGGTAGGCGTAGCTGCGCCCGCGCACGAACGACGGCGGCGGGTTCGTGCGCTGCTCGGTGTACCCGGCGGCGACCCACTCGGCGTCGGTCGGCAGGCGGCCGCCCGCCCAGCGGCAGAACGCCTGCGCCTCGCCGAACGTCACGTGGACGGCCGGCTCGTCGTCGGCCGCGCGCGCGCCGCCGCCGAAAGGCGTCGCCCAGGTCCAGCCGGGCTTGCGCACCCAGCCGGCCTCGTAGACCTCGCCGCCGCCGGCGCGCTCGGCGCGCGTGACGGTGCCGGTGGCCTCGACGAAGCGGCGGAACTGTGCGACCGTCGTCTCGGTGCGCGCGATGTCGACGCGCTCGAGGGCGACCCAGTCGATGCCGGCCGGGTCGGGTTGCGCCGCAGCCGCGGCTGCCGTGCAAAGCGCCGCGGCGACCCACACGACCACGGCCGCACGCTGCGTTGTCGTGACGTTCATCGGGCGCGCAATGTAGCCACGCGCCAGCCCCGTTCGCGGCATGGGGCCTTGCGGCGCTGCCGCGCTCAGCGCCGGCGCAAGCCCAGCCAGACGACGGTGGCCACGACGGCCAGCGCGCCGGCCACCTGCACCGGCGCGATCGCCTGCCCGAGGATCGCCCACGCGAGCACGAGCGCGAACACCGGCTCGACGTTCATGATCGCCGAGTTGCCGACCACGCCCAGCCGCGGCAGCACGGTGAACATGATCGTGAACGCGGTTCCGTACAGCAGCGTCAGCGCCGCCAGCCCCCACCAGCCCGCGGCGGCGTGCGGCAGTTGCAGGCCGCCCTGCGTCGCGGTGCCGGCCAGCGCGAGCACGGCGACGATGCCCATCGTGCTCGCGGTGCGCACGCGCCCGTCGAGGTCGCCGGCCTCGTGCTGCGTCCACACCAGCGCGAGGCCGAACACGGCCGCGGCGCCGAGCGCGAACGCGACGCCGGCGCCGATGCGCCCCCACTGCGCCGCCGCCCCGAGCCCCGACGCGGCGCCGAACACGTCGAGCGCGAGCGCCAGGCCGGCGAGCAGCACCGGCATCGCGACCAGCACGCGGCGCTCGGGGCGCTGGCGGTACAGCACGCGCGCCCACAGCGCGGTCCACAGCGGGTAGGTGTTGAACGCCAGCAGCGCCAGCGCCACCGGCAGCCGCGCGACGGCCGAGTACAGCCACAGGCTCTGCACCGCGACGAGCACGCCGATGGCCGGCAGCGCGCGCCGGTGGCGGGATTGCAGGCGCAGCGGCACGCGCTGCGCGGCCACCAGCACGCCGACCGCGAGCGCCGTGACCGCGCTGCGAAATGCCACCGCGGTGGCGACGTCGACGCCGTGGTCGAACGCGACGCGCGCGGCGACATGGTTGGCGCCCATCATCAGCGCGATCAGCAGCAGGGTCGCGAAGGCGGTGAGCGGCAGCGCCGCGGTGCGGTCGTTCATCGGGTCATTGTCGGGGCCGCCGGTGCGGGGCGCCCGGCCGGGCCGCCTACACTGCCGCGCGATGCGCCAGAGTGTCGCCCTCGCCCACGCCAGCCGCCTCGTCAACCACGGCCCGACGGTGCTGGTGACGACGGCCCACGGCGGCCGGCGCAACGTGATGGCCGCGGCGTGGTCGATGCCGGTCGAGTTCACGCCGCCGCGCGTGGCCGTCGTGATCGACAAGCACACCGTCACGCGCAAGCTGGTGGTGGCCGGCGGCACGTTCGCGCTCAACCTGCCGGGCCGCGCGCTCGCCGACCTGACCTACACCGTCGGCAGCGTCTCGGCGCGAGACGTCGCCGGCGGCGACAAGTTCGCCGCCTACGGCATCGCGACGTTCGACGGCCCGGCGCTCGGCCTGCCGCTCGTCGAGGGCTGCGTGGCGTGGCTCGAGTGCCGGCGCATCGCCGAACCGCACGCCGAGCAGGCCTACGACACCGTGTTCGCCGAAGTCGTCTCGGCGCAGGCCGACGCGCGCGTGTTCGCGCAGGGGCGCTGGGCGATGCACGACGGCAACGCCGCGCTGCACACGCTGCACCACCTCGGCGGCGGCGTGTTCGCGTCGCCGGCGGGCACGGTGCAGGGGCGCGTGCTGCCGCCGGCCGCCTGAGCGGCGCGCGGTCATCGCTGCCGCCCTTGCGCGCGCCGGCGCCGCGCGGCTTACAGTGCCGGCGTCGCCCGCCATCAAGCCGCCGCCCATGCCGCCGTCCGCCGCCGCCCGCCTGCTCGAGCTGTACCCCGCGATCGCCGAGCTGGCGCCGCCGCTGCGCGATCCCGTGCTCGCCGACCACGCCCAGGCCCTGCAGGTGGGCGCCGGTACCGTGCTGTTCGAGGAGGGCACGCCGTGCCAAGGCTTCCCGCTCGTCGTCAGCGGCGAGGTGCGCGTCGCGCGCGGCACGCCGCAGGGCCGCTCGCTCGAGCTGTACCGCGTCACGCCGGGCGAGGTGTGCGTCGCGTCGACGTCGTGCCTGTTCGGCCACGGCCTGCTCGCCGCGCACGGCGTCGCCGCGCAGCCCAGCGAGCTCGTCGTGCTCGACCCGGCCGGCTTCGAGCGCTGGACGGCGCACGAGCCGTTCCGGCGCTTCGTGTTCGGCGTGTTCGCCGACCGCCTGGCCGAGCTGATGGCGCTCGTCGAGGCGGTGGCGTTCCAGCGGCTGGACCAGCGGCTGGCCGCGACGCTGCTCGGCCACGGCGCCGTCGTGCAGGCCACGCACCAGACGCTGGCCGACGAGATCGGCACCGTGCGCGAGATCGTCACGCGGTTGCTCAAGCGCTTCGAGCGCGCGGGCTGGGTGCGCGTGGCGCGCGAACGCATCGAGATCGTCGACGCCGCGGCGCTGCGCGCGCTGGCCGCCGACGGCTCGGTGTGACCGGGGTCACCGACCCCGCCCCGACGCCGGCCTACGATGCGCGGCATGCGGCCCCGCCGGGGCCCGAACTTTCGAGGAGATCGTCCATGAAGTCCAACGTCGGCGGCATCGACCGCATCCTGCGCCTCGTCGTCGGCATCGTGCTGGTCGCGCTCGCGGCCACCGGCACGATCGGCGCCTGGGGCTACATCGGCATCGTGCCGATCCTCACCGGCGCACTCGGCTGGTGCCCGGCCTACCTGCCGTTCGGCATCAGCACCTGCAAGACCAAGGGCGCCTGAGC
>JBBION010000084.1:5808-10225 GCA_037443345.1 Rubrivivax sp.
CCCCGGCCGCGTGATCAAGACGGGCGAGACCGACGAGCGCATCGTCCGGGCGCTGAAGACAGCGCTCAACCGCGAGCTGGTGCTGCGCGGCAGCGCGGCCCTCGTGCTCGACCCGGACAACCCGCACTTCGGCCCGCGCATGAAGCAGGCGGTGCAGCTGTTCCAGGCGCAGCACGTCGACGAACACGGCCAGCCGCTGAAGACCGACGGCGAGGTCGGTGCGCTGACCTGGGCCGCCCTCTTCGGCCGCGAGCGCGTGCCGCAGACCGGCGCGGCGGTCGATCCCTTCCTCGGCGCCGTGCTCGCCCACGCGGGTGCGGCCGCCGACGCCGGCGTGCGCGAGCAGCCGCGCAACAGCAACCGCGGCCCCGAGGTCGACGAATACCTGCGCCGCGCCGGCGTCCCGCCAGGCTTGGCGTGGTGCTGCGCCTTCACCTACTGGTGCTTCGACGAGGCCGCGCGCGACGCCGGCCGCGCCAATCCGATGGTGCGCACCGCCGGCTGCCTGAACCACTGGAACCGTGCAGAGCGCCACGGGGCACGCCGCATCGCCGCGCGCGCTGCAACCGACGACCCGCGGCTGGTGCGCCCCGGCATGGTCTTCATCATGGACTTCGGCGGCGGGCTGGGCCACACCGGCTTCGTCGAGCGCGTCGAAGGCGGCCACGTCCACACCATCGAGGGCAACACCGACGCCTCGCAGGGGCGCGAAGGCGGCGGCGTCTATCGCCTGGCACGCAAGCTGGTGAGCGTCAACAAGGGCTTCATCGACTACGCCGGCGCTTGAGCCGCACCGGCGCGCCTCACGCCGCACACCGTCATCGCACCCCGCCGGCCACCGGCGGGGCCTCGCACCAGCGCTCGATCGCCCGGCGCACCTCGACGGGCCGCTCGGTCAGCGGCCAGTGCTGGCAGTCGATCGTCTGCACCGTGACGTTCGGCCCGGCGAGCGCCGCGTGCATCGCCGCCGTGTCGGCGAAGGTGGCGCCGCTCGACAGCAGCGCGAGCACCGGCACGCCGAACTCGCGCGGCAGCGGTGCCGGGGCGAACATCTCGACCAGGTCCTGCAGGTAGACCGCCAGCGGCACGTGCCGCAGGTCGGCGCGCATCGAGCTGTACCGCGCGGCGAAGGCGCGCTCGGCCTCGCGTGAGCCGAGGGCGCGCCGCGCCTCTTCGTCGAGCGCGCGCAGGTTCAGGGGTGGCAGCACGCGGCGATGCAGGCCAATGGCGTTCAGCGCGCGCACGACGCGCGCGGCCAGCGCGATCAGCGGCGCCGCCTGCGCCAGGTGCAGCCAGCGTCCGCGCAGCGCCGCGCGGAACACGGGGTCGATCAGCACCAGCGAGGCCACGCGCCGCGGGTGGCGGCGCGCGAAGTGCAGCGCGACCTGCGCCCCCAGGCTGTGGCCGACGACGACGGCCGCAGCCGCCCCCTCGGCGTCGAGCACGGCGGCGAGGTCGTCGCACCACAGGTCGGTGCCGATGCGCCGACGCGTCAGCGACCCGCCGTGCCCGCGCAGGTCGACGCGCACCAGCGCGTGGTCCGAGGCCAGCGCAGTGGCCTCGACGAACTCGGCGAAGCGGCTGCGGTTGCTCGCCAGCCCGTGGATCAGCAGCAGCGGCACGCCGCCCGGCGCCGGGGGCCGGCGCACCGCGTACGCGATCGTCGCGCCGTCGGGCCGGCGCAGGCGGCGGGCAGAGCAGCACACGGGCGTCACGACGGTGGCGCGGCCGGCGTCGCCCGCGCGCAGCCGCCTCAGGCCTCCGCGACGTCGCGGAACTGCGCCTGGTGCAGCCGGCTGTACGCGCCGCCGCGCGAGAGCAGCTCGGCGTGCGTGCCCTGCTCGACGATGCGGCCCTGGTCCATCACGACGATCAGGTCGGCCTGCTCGACGGTCGACAGCCGGTGCGCGATGACGAGCGTCGTGCGCTCGCGCATCAGCGTCTGCAGCGCCTGCTGCACGAGGCGCTCGCTCTCGCTGTCGAGCGCCGACGTGGCCTCGTCGAGGATCAGCAGCGGCGCGTTCTTCAGGAACGCCCGCGCGATCGCGATGCGCTGGCGCTGGCCGCCGCTGAGGTTGACGCCGTTGTGGCCGACCGGCGCGTCGAGCCTGCCGGGCAGGCGCGCGATGAACTCCCACGCCTGTGCGGCGCGGGCTGCCGCCTCGCACTGCGCCGGCGTCGCGTCGGTGCGCCCGTAGGCGATGTTGGAGGCGATCGTGCCGTCGAACAGCACCACCTGCTGCCCGACCCAGGCCAGCTGCTCGCGCCACGACGCCAGCTCGATGTCGGCCGCCGGCCGGTCGCCCCAGCGGATCTCGCCGGCGTCGGGGTCGTAGAAGCGCGCGAGCAGGTGCGCGACCGTCGACTTGCCGCTGCCCGAGGCGCCGACCAGCGCGACGGTGCGCCCCGGCGGCAGCTCGAGGCTGAAGTCGGCCAGCGCCGGGCGCGGCTGGTCGCGGTACGAGAAGGTCACCCGGTCGAACACGACGGGCTGCGTCGCCGCGGCGTCGGCCGTCAGCGGCTGCCCGTGGCCGACGCGCTCGGCCTCGGTGTCGAGCAGGCCGAAGATGCCTTCGGCGGCCGCGAGACCGCTCTGGATGACGGCGTTGACGTTGGTCAGCCGGCGGATCGGCTCGAACAGCAGCGACATCGCGGTGACGAAGCCGACGAACTCGCCCGGCGTCAGCCCCTCGCGCGACGACAGCGCCGTGGCCGCGTAGATGACCGCCGACACGGCCGCCGCGGCCATCACCTGCACCAGCGGCACGTTGAGCGCCTGCACGCGCACCGCCTTCATCGTCGCGCGCCGCAGCTGCTCGGCGGCGGCGTCGAAGCGCTCGGCCTCGTGGCGCTGCGCGCCGAACACCTTGACCTCCTTGACGCCGGTGAGCGCCGACTCGAGCCGCCCGGCCATGTCGCCGACCAGCGCCTGCATGCGCTTGTTCGAGCCGCGCAGCTTGCGGCTGGCGCTGCGGATGGCCCACGCCACCAGCGGCGCGATCGCGAAGATCAGCAGCGCGAGCTGCCACGCGCTCCAGAGCAGGTACGCCGTCAGGCCGACGACGATCAGCGAGTCGCGCACCACGATGATCCACGCGGACGACAGCGACTGGCCGACCAGCGGCACGTCGTTGAGCACGCGCGACAGCATGCGCCCGTGCGGCTGCGCCTGGTGGAACTCGAGCGGCAGCGCGTTCTGGTGGCGGAACACCTGCTGGCGCAGGTCGGTCACCGCGCGGTGCGCGACCCACGCGCTCGACACCGAGGCGCCGTAATCGGCCAGTCCCTTGCCGAGAAACGCGAGCATCAGCAGCAGCGGCAGCTGCCACGCGGCCGTGGCGTCGCGTGCGATCAGGCCGTCGTCGATCAGCCGCTTGAGCAGCGCCGGCAGCACCGGCTCGAGCGACGCCGTGACGACCATCGCCAGCAGCGACAGCCCGACGACACCGCGGTAGCGCCAGGCGTAGCCCAGCAGCCGGCGGTAGGTGCGCAGGCCCTGCTTCATTCGCGGCGCAGCACGCGGTCGACGAACCAGCGGCCCAGTGCCGATTGCTTCTGCCGCGCGAACTCGGCGTCGAGCGACGTCCGGTCGTAGCGGGTCGTCACCCAGTCGACGAAGTCGACGCCGCGGGCCGCGCCGTCGTCGAGGTAGCTGTCGAAGAAGTGGTCGAGCTTGGCCGTGTCGCCCAGGCGGAAGTGGCCGTAGATCCAGCGCAGCTGGCGGCAGGCCGTCTCGATCGGATCGCCCATGCGAAAGTGACGGTACAGCACCGACGCGAGCCCGGCGCGGTCGGCGCCCGACTTGCAGTGCATCAACGCCGGGTACTCGATGCGGGCGAACACGTCGCGCAGGCCGATCACGTCCTGCACGCTCGGGAACCGGCGCGACGAGATGCGGAAATCGACCAGCTCGATCCCCAGGGTGCGGCACGTCTCGACCTCGAGCGCGTAGCTGCCGTGCTCGGTCTCGCCGCGCAGGTTGACGACGGTGCGGATGCCGAAGCGCCGGTGGTAGCGGCGCAGCTGGGCCGGGCTGGGCTGGCTGAGCCGGTACATGCCGCCGCCGAGCGCATAGAAGTTGTTGTAGACCGAGCGGACCAGGCCGTGGTCCAGCAGCTGCATGTCCAGGTAGGCGAGCAGCCGTCCCAGCGGGGTCGTGACGTCGTGTTGCATCGGTGGCGCGCCGGCTCGGCGCCGGATCCGCAGGGCGCCGGGCGCGCCGACACGTGCGCGAGAAGCGTTCAAACCCGCATGTTAGCCAACGGCGCCGACGGCCGGTGCCGCGCCGTCACGCGGTCGCCCGGCGCTCGAACCCGGGAGGCAGCGCCTCGCCGGCGCCGAGCGGCCGGGCCTCGACACGCTCGACGCGCGCCGCAGGCGTGTGCGTAGGGAACCCTTCGGTAGCTGGCTTGCCTTG
>JBBION010000085.1:0-10213 GCA_037443345.1 Rubrivivax sp.
GAAGGTCGGCGAGACGATGCTCAAGGAGTGGCTCGACAAGGCCGGCCCCGAGGGCCAGCAGCTCGTCGACGCGTTCCGCCGGTAAGCCGCGCCGACCGCGATGCGCCGCGCGCTCGACGCCCTGTACGACGGGGCTGCCTGGGCGGCGGCCCTGTGCATGATCGGCCTGCTGGCGATGGTGCTGCTGTCCATCGTCAGCCGGCTGCTGCACTTCCACGTGCCGGGCACCGACGCCTACGCCGGCTACCTGATGGCCGCCGCCGGCTTCCTTGCGCTGGCGCACACCTTGAAGCGCGGCGACCACATCCGCGTCACGCTGGTGCTCGGCGCGCTCGCCGGCGGTGCGCGCCGCGCGCTCGAGGTGTGGGCGCTCGGCGCGTCGACGCTGCTGGCGGCCTTGCTCGCGTTCTACAGCGTGCGGCTGGCGTGGCAGTCGCACGCGTTCAACGACGTCTCGACCGCCAGCGACGCGACGCCGCTGTGGATACCGCAACTGTCGATGGCGGCGGGCACCGTGATCCTGGCCATCGCGTTCGCCGACGAACTGGTGCTCGAACTGCGCGGACGGCGCGTCGCCGCCGCCGGCGACGAGGCGGCGCGCAACGAGTAGCGGTGGCCTGCGCATGAGCGACCTCGCGATCACGACGCTGCTCGTCGTCTCGCTGTTCCTGATCCTCGGCAGCGGGGTGTGGATCGGGCTGGCGCTGTCGGGCGTCGCGTGGATCGGCATGCAGCTGTTCAGCGCGCGCCCGGCCGGCGACGCGATGGCGGTCACGATCTGGGGCAGCGCGTCGAGCTGGACGCTGACCGCGCTGCCGCTGTTCGTCTGGATGGGCGAGATCCTGTTTCGCACGCGGCTGAGCCAGGACATGTTCCGCGGGCTGGCGCCGTGGATGCAGGGGCTGCCCGGGCGGCTGCTGCACGTCAACGTGGCCGGCTGCGCGCTGTTCGCCGCCGTCTCGGGCTCGAGCGCGGCCACGGTGGCGACGATCGGCAAGATGAGCCTGCCCGAGCTGAAGCGCCGCGGCTACCCCGACGCGATCGCGATCGGCTCGCTCGCCGGCGCGGGCACGCTGGGGCTGCTGATCCCGCCGTCGATCATCATGATCGTCTACGGCGTCGCGGCCGAGGTCTCGATCGCGCAGCTGTTCATCGCCGGCATCCTGCCCGGCATCCTGATCGCGCTGCTGTTCTCGGGCTACCTGATGGTGTGGGCCTGGCGCCATCCGCAGCTCGTGCCGCCGGCCGACGCGCGGCTCGAGCTGCGCGCGAAGCTGCGCGAGTCGCGCCACCTGATCCCGGTCGTGCTGCTGATCGCCGCCGTCCTCGGCAGCATCTACGCCGGCATCGCGACCGCGACCGAGGCGGCGGCGATCGGCGTCGTCGGCGCGCTCGCGATCTCGGCGGTGCAGGGATCGCTGACCTGGGCCACGTTCAAGGCGAGCCTGATCGGCGGCACGCGCCTGTACTGCATGATCGCGCTGATCCTGGCCGGCGCGGCGTTCCTGACGCTGTCGATGGGCTACATCGGGCTGCCGCGGCACCTGGCCGAGTGGATCGCGACGCTGGGGCTCAGCCCGTTCGAGCTGCTGCTGGCGCTGATGCTGTTCTTCGTCCTGCTCGGCTGCTTCCTCGACGGCATCTCGATGGTCGTGCTGACGATGGGCGTGATCCTGCCGACGATCACGAAAGCCGGCATCGACCCGCTGTGGTTCGGCATCTTCGTCGTGCTCGTCGTCGAGATGGCGCAGATCACGCCGCCGGTGGGCTTCAACCTGTTCGTGCTGCAGGGCATGACCAAGCGCGAGATCGGCTGGATCGCGCGCGTGACGCTGCCGTTCTTCGGGCTGATGGTCGCCGCCGTCGGGCTGATCTACGTCTTGCCCGAGCTGGTGACCTTCCTGCCGCAGCAGATGCGGCGCTGAGGCCGGCGCGCAGTCCCGGCCGGCCACGCGGCGAACTGCCCCGCGATCGGCCCGCATCTCGGCCCATCGCGCCGCGCCGCACTCCCTACGATGATCACGCGGGGGCCTGCGTCCCCCGCGAAGCTCCCGTGGGAACGCGATGACGGACCTGTCCCTGCCGCCGCTCGAACCACCGCCGACGTCGGCCGGCGGCGGCTTCGCGTGGCCGACGCCGCCGTCGCCCGCCTACGCGTCGGCGCGCCCGCGGATCCCGGTCGACTGCACGATCGAAGGCACGACGGGCCGCACGATCGGCGGCAAGCTCACCGAGTTCGATCCCGGGCAGCGCACCGCGCGGCTGCGCATCGGCAGCGGCCGCCAGGCGATGCCGTTCGCGTTCGCCCAGATCCAGCAGCTGACCCTAACCGTGCCGCTGCACCCGGCACCCGGCAACGGGGCGCCACCCGCGGCGCAGCCGTACCGCCTGCTCACCGCACTGGGCGAGCCGCGCCACGGCGAAACCGTCGGCCACGTCGAGACCGACGCCGGGCTGTTCCTGTTCGTGCCGCGCGGCGAGCACGGTGCGGTGCAGCCGGTGTTCGTGCCGCAGGGCCGCTACAGCGACTTCGCGCTCGGCACCGAGCCCGACACCGAGCCGGTCGACGCGCCGCTGCACTTCGAGGTGCCGGCCGAGCCGCGCTCGGAGCTGCCCGCCGAGCCGACCACGCTGTCGCCCGCCCCCGCACGCAAGCCCGCCGAGACGCTGATCGCGAAGAAGGTCGCCAGCGCCGACGAGCTGATCGCCGCCGTCGACCACCAGGCGCGCATGCCGATGATGCGCATCGGCGAGGCGCTGCTCGGTCTCGGCCTCGTCGACGAAGACCAGCTCGAGGAGGCGCTGGCGCAGCAGAAGCTCGACCGCTCGGTGCCGCTGGGCCAGCTGCTGGTGCGCAACGGCACCGTCTCGCGGCAGGACCTGCAGACCGCGCTGGCGCGCAAGATGGGCTACCCGGTCGTCGACGTCGCGGCGTTCCCCGTCGAGATCGAGGCCGCGCGCTGCGTGCCGTTCGCGGTGGCGCACCGGCTCAACGCACTGCCGCTGCTGCGCCGCGGCTCGCGCCTGATCGTGGCGATGGACGACCCCACCGTGCGCGCCGCGCTCGAAGAGCTGGAGTTCGTCTCGCAGTGCAAGATCGTCCCCGCACTCGCGCCGGCCAGCGACATCGCACGCGCGCTGCCGCCGATCTACGAACGCTTCGGCATGGACGCGCGCCACGCCGACACGGCGGTGGCACACCTGGGCGCCGCGATCGAGTTCGAGGCCCCCGACGCGAGCCAGCTGCTGGCCTCGCTCGAGCAGCAGCAGCAGCCGGCCGTCGAGCGCGACGACGAACCGTCGATCGAGCAGTCGGACAACTCGCTGGTCAAGCTCGTCAACACGATGATCGTCGACGCGTGGATGCAGCGCGTGTCCGACATCCACGTCGAGACGCAGCCCGGGCGCGACAAGGTGCGCATCCGCTTCCGCCGCGACGGCGTGCTCAAGCCCTACCTCGAGCTTCCGCACACCTACCGCGCGGCGCTGGTGGCGCGCATCAAGATCATGTGCGACCTCGACATCAGCGAGCGCCGCAAGCCGCAGGACGGCAAGATCAACTTCGCGCGCTTCTCGCCGCAACACAAGATCGAGCTGCGCGTGGCGACGATCCCGACCGCGGGCGGTCTCGAAGACGTCGTGATGCGCATCCTCGCGTCGGCCAAGCCGCTGCCGATCGACCAGCTCGGCCTGTCGGCCGACAACCTCGCGCGGCTGCGCCACGCGATCCACCGCCCTTATGGCATGGTGCTGTGCGTCGGCCCGACCGGCAGCGGCAAGACGACGACGCTGCACTCGGCGCTCGGCGACATCAACACGCCCGACCGCAAGATCTGGACGGCCGAGGACCCGATCGAGATCACGCAGCGCGGGCTGCGTCAGGTGCAGGTCAACCCGAAGATCGACTGGACCTTCGCCAAGGCGCTGCGCGCCTTCCTGCGCGCCGATCCGGACGTGATCATGGTCGGCGAGATTCGCGACGAGGAGACGGCGCACGTCGCGATCGAGGCGTCGCTGACGGGCCACCTGGTGCTGAGCACGCTGCACACCAACAGCGCCCCCGAGACCGTGACGCGCCTGCTCGACATGGGCATGGACCCGTTCAACTTCGGCGACTCGCTGCTCGCCGTGCTCGCGCAGCGCCTGGTGCGCCGGCTGTGCCCGCACTGCCGCACGGCGCGCGACGCGACCGACGCCGAGGTCGACGACCTGCTGGGCGACCACCTGCACGTGTTCCCCGAGGCCCTGCGGCCGTCGCGCGACGCGGTGCTCGCCGAGTGGCGCACCCGCTTCGGCAAAGACGGTCGCATCCGCTTTCACGAAGCACCGGGCTGCCCGCGCTGCGACGGCAGCGGCTTCGACGGCCGCGTCGGCATTCACGAACTGCTGACCGTCACGCGGCCGCTGCGCCAGCTGATCGTCGGTGGCGGTCGCGTCGAGCAGCTCCTCGATCAGGCGCTGGCCGACGGCATGCGCACGCTGCGCCAGGACGGCATCGAGAAGGTGCTGCAGGGACTGACGACGATCGGCGAGGTGCGTGCGACGAGCAACGTCTGACGGGGCGTTGCGTTCTGGCCGGTGACACAGGTCGACTGCAGTCGACCCGTTGCGGTCCGTCAGGAAGGGTGCCGCTTGCTCAGGTCGAGGCGGCAGGTCGACGGCGGCACCTGCGTTCTCCGGCCCCCTCGCGCGTCATTGCCGTGCCCTGCCACGGCCTGCGCGGTCGGCACCGGCTTCGCGCTGCCAACGTCGGCGCGAGCGCGAACGGGGCCTGCGCCCGCAGGTACCACCATCGCCCTGCACTCCACCGTGGTCGCACTGCACGCGCGTGCAGTGCGCAAGCGTCGGGACGGCGCGTGGCGTGGGTGTGCGGGCGCAGGCCCCATTCGCGCTTGCCAACGCAGGTCGCAGGCCGCGACGCTGCGGACGGCACGACGGTCGCAGCATGCCGACGGTGTCGCGCGAGGTGGGCCGCAGAACGCATGCCCGCGCCGCGTGCCACGCGCCGACCTTGGCAAGGGGGCATTCGTGAACGGCCACCATGGACCGACCTCCGACATCGCCTCGACGCGGTCGACCTCGATGGCTTCTTGATCGCAGCGCAACTACCCCCCGCCGCGCTGCGTGTAGAGATCGAAGCGGCGCATGAAGCGCCGGCGCTCGTCGTCGCTCACGCCTTCGAACGCGAAGCGCGCGCGCAGCCGCGGCAGCACGATCAGCGCGATGCGCCGCGGCGGCAGCGGCTGCCAGTCGAGTTGCAGGCGACCCGCACCGATCCCCACGTCGACACCGTCGGGGCGCCACGCGAGCGGTGCGCCTGCGCTGGCGCCGGGCAGCCAGCCGCGCAGTTCGTCGGCCGTGCAGCCCATCTCGCGCTCGAAGACGGACCCGTCGTGCGGCAGCACGCGCGCAGCCCGTCAGCCGCCGGCGATCGGCGGCCAGATCGCGAGCACGTCGCCCTCGGCCAGCGCGCGCGTCGCGCGCTCCTCGGGCGGCACGTAGACGCCGTTGATCAGCACCAGGTGCACCAGCTTCATCGGCAGCGCGAACGGCTCGATGATCTGCGCGATCGTCGCGCCGGGCCCGACGTCGAGCACCATCTGGTTGCCGCTGCGCGCCTCGGGCGGCAGGTGCTGCGCGAGGCTCGCGTAGAGCTTGAACGTGATCTGCATGCCGCGATGTTGCCCCACGCCGCGCCGCGGCGCCGTCAGGCCTTGACGAGCCCCCGCGCCTCCTGCGCCTGCGCGCGCGCGAGGTAGGCCTCCATCAGCCGCGTCGGGTCGGCGAGCAGCTTGTCCTTCCAGTCGCCCAGGCGCACCTGCCCCTCGACGAGGCCGCGCATCACGCCGACGTGCTCGGTCCAGCCGATGCTGTTGCAGCCCACCAGCCGGTCGCCGGCGAACTGCAGGCTGAGGTGCCGGCCGGCGTCGCGGTCGGTCAGCTCGACGTGGTCGCCGCCGGGCACGCCCTGCCAGTCGCCGAAGCTCGCCGAGATCAGCCCCAGCGTGTCGAGCACGTTGATCTGCGTGACACCCTTCAGCTCGGCGCGCTGGCCGACCATGTTCAGCGCGGCGACGCGCGCCTGGTCGGCCGCGTTGGGCTGGATCGCGCTGACGATCGTCCTGCCGCAGACCCTGTCGAACGCCTCGGCGCAGTCGCCGGCGGCATAGATGCCGGGCACGGTGGTCTGCATGTGCTCGTCGGTCAGCACGCCCTGCAGGCACTTGATCTCGGAGTGCTCGAGGAAGCCGATCGCCGGCTTGACGCCGGTGGCGCTGATGACGAGGTCGGCCTCGAGGTGGTCGCCGGTCGACAGGCGCACGCGCAGCGGCGCGTGCGCCTCGATCGCCTCGACGCGTGCGCCGGTGAACACGCGCACGCCCTTGGCCTCGCACCACGCCTTGATCATGCCGCCGGCGGTCGGGCCCATCATGCGCGGCACCATGCGGTCGCCCATCTCGACCACCGTCAGCTGCACGCCGCGCGCGGCGAGCGCTTCCATGATGATGCAGCCGATGAAGCCGGCGCCCATCTGGATCACGCGCGCGCCCTTGCCCGCGCGCTGCAGGATGGCGCGCGCGTCCTTCAACGTCCAGCACGTGTGCACGCCGTCGGCGTGGATGCCGGGGATCGGCGGGCTCGCCGGCCGCGAGCCGGTGGCGATCAGCAGGCGGTCGTATGGCACCGTGCTGCCGTCGTCGAGCGCCACCGTGCGCGCCTTCGTGTCGACCCCGGTGGCGCGCACGCCACGCTTCACGTCGATGCGCAGCTTCGCGTAGTGGTCGGCGCCGTGGCGCAGGTGCGTGCCTTCCTCGCCGACGTGGCCGATCAGCAGGTAGGGAATCGCCATACGCGAGTAAGGCGCCTCGGGCTCGTCGCCGACGATCAGGATCTCGTCGCGCGGCGCGTGCTTGCGGATCGTCTCGGCGGCGATGACGCCGGCCGGGCCGGCGCCGAGGATGACGTGCTTCATCGTGGAGTCTCGAAGTGAGAAGGCGGTCTTGCGACCGCCTTCGGTTTCAGTGTCGATGGACGGTCACAGCCCGAGTCGCGCGCGTGTCTCGGGCTTGAGCGTGCCGTCGGCGTTCCAGCCGCGCACCTCGTAGTACTTCGGCAGCATCTCGGGCAGCTTGTTGACCAGGCCCTTGGCCGGCCCGGCCTTGGCCGGCTCGTTGAGCAGCCGCGGCGGCAGTGTGTCGTCCTTGGCCGTGAAGCCGGCGCGGTTGTTGAAGTCGCGCTCCATGTTCCAGATGCGCTCGCCGATCTTCTGCAGGTTCTCGAGCGTGAACTCGTCGCCGCAGGCCGCGGCCACCTGCGGCGCGACGTCGGCCAGGTTCCACGCGAAGCTGGTGAAGATGCAGATGCCGGCGGAGTCGAAGGCGGCGGTGGCGTCCTGGAACGCCATCACCAGCTCGGGCTTGCCTTCGGCCGACAGCGGGTCGGTCTTGACCGGGATGCCCAGCACCTCGGAGGCCACCGTGTAGCTGCGCAGGTGGCATGCGCCGCGGTTGCTGGTGGCGTAGGTCAGCCCCATGCCCTGGATGCCGCGGCTGTCGTAGGCCGGGAACTCCTGGCCCTTGACGCTCATGCTCAGCTCGGGATGGCCGTACTTGGCGGTCAGCCGCTTGCTGCCCAGGCCGATCTCCTTGCCGAAGCCGACGCCCTTGGCCGTCATGTCGGCGAACTCGCACAGCGCCTGCGCCGAGCCGAACGGTGCCTCGACGCCGAGCTGTTCCTTGGTCAGCACGCCCATCTGGTACAGCTCCATCACCGCACCGACGGTGGCCCCGAAGCTGATCGGGTCCATGCCGTGCTCGTTGCAGATCAGGTTGGCGTACTGCAGCGCCTCGAGGTCGTTGACGCCGTTGGCTGCGCCGAGCGCCCACGCGGCCTCGTACTCGAGCCCGCCCGAGGCACCCCAGTACTGCGGCTTGTTCTGCACGCTGAAGTGCGTCTGGTCGATCTTGCTGATGCGCCCGCAGGCGATCGTGCAGCCGAAGCAGGCCTGGTTGGTGACGAGCTGCGGCTTGCCGTCGCTCTTGCGCGGCGTGGCCATCGCCTCGGCCGAGATGTCCTTCGCACCCTCGAACGACACGTCGCGGTGGTTGCGCGTGGGCAGCGCGCCGATCTCGTTAATGACGTTCATCAGCACCTGGGTGCCGTAGGTCGGCAGGCCCTGGCCGGTGACGGCGTTGTCGGCGAGCACCTTCTTCTTCTCGAAGGTGACCTTCATGAACTCCTTCGGGTTGGCGATGTTGCCCACGCCCTTGGTGCCGCGCACCGCGATCGCCTTCAGGTTCTTGCTGCCCATCACGGCGCCGACGCCCGAGCGCCCGGCGGCGCGGTGCAGGTCGTTGACGACGGCAGCGAACAGCACCTGGTTCTCGCCGGCCAGACCGATGCTCGAGATGCGCAGCAGCGGGTCCTGGTGCTGCTTCTTCAGCGTCTCCTCGGTCTCCCAGACGCTCTTGCCCCACAGGGGGCCGGCGTCGCGCAGCTCGGCGACGTCGTCCTCGACGTACAGGTACACCGGCTTGGCCGACTTGCCCTCGAAGACGATCATGTCCCAGCCGGCCATCTTCAGCTCGGCGCCCCAGTAGCCGCCGGAATTGCTGCAGGCGATGGCACCGGTCAGCGGGCCCTTGGTCACGACGGTGTAGCGCCCGCCGGTGGAGGCCATCGTGCCCGTCAGCGGGCCGGTGGCCCAGATGATCTTGTTGTCGGGGCTCAGCGGGTCGACCTTCGGGTCGACCTCCTCGACGATGTACTTGGTCGCCAGGCCACGCGAGCCGAGGTAGGCGCGCGCCCAGTCCATGTTCAGCGGCTCGGCCTTGACGGTGCCGGCGCTCAGGTTGACGCGAAGGATCTTTCCTGCCCAGGACATGGCGTACTCCTTATGCTGCCGAGGGTTGGTTGCCGAGCTTGTCGGCCCAGGCCTGCATCTTCGACAGTCCCGTCCAGTTGGCGTCGACGTAGGTGATCGCGCCGGTGGGGCACGCCTCGGCACACGCCGGCTCGCCGCCGCACAGGTCGCACTTCTGCACCTTGCCGGTCTCCTGCACGTAGTTGATCGTGCCGAACGGGCAGCTGATCGTGCACACCTTGCAGCCGACGCAGGTCGTCTCGTTGACGACCTTGGCGCCGGTCAGCTTGTCGATCGTGATCGCCTCGACCGGGCACGCGTGCAGGCACCAGGCCTCGTCGCACTGCGTGCAGGTGTAGGGCACCTTGCGGCCGGTGTGGTGGAAGTCGAACACCTTGATGCGCGACTTGGCCGGCGCGTAGGTGGCGTAGTTCTCGAACGAGCACGCCATCTCGCACTGCAGGCAGCCAGTGCATTTGTCGGGGTTGATGTGCAGGGTCTTCTGCATGGAATCCTCGGATCGGTGGATACGGCACGACGGCCCCGCCGCCGGGGCCGCCTATGCCTACTGTTGCATATCCGGGCACAACCGTCAGTGACGGCCGCGTCCGGGGAAACCCGATGCCCGCGAGGGGCCGACAATCGCGCGCCCATGAGCGTCCTCACCCGGTCTGGCCCGACTTCGTCCGGATGGCCCCGCCCCATGGCAGGCATGCGCTCGGCGCTGGCTGCGGCCGGCCTGTGCGTCGCGCTCGCGGCGGGCGCGCAGGTGCCCGCGCCCGACACCGAGGTGCCCTTCGTCGTCACGCCCGACAACGTGACGCTGGCGATGCTCGAGCTGGCCGGCGTCGGGCCGCGCGACCACGTGATCGACCTCGGCTCGGGCGACGGGCGCATCGTGATCCTCGCGGCGCGGCGCTTCGGCGCAACCGGGCTGGGCGTCGAGATCGTCGACGACCTCGTGCAGCGCAGCCGGCGCAGCGCCGCGCTCGCCGGCGTCGCCGACCGCGTCGAGTTCCGCACCGAAGACCTGTTCAAGACGGACCTGACCCGCGCCACCGTCGTCACGATGTACCTGCTGCCCGAGGTCAACCTGCAGCTGCGCCCGCGCCTGCTCGCGCTCGCGCCCGGCACGCGCATCGTCTCGCACGACTACGACCTCGGCGACTGGCGGCCCGACCGCAGCGTCGTCGTCGACGCGCCCGACAAGCCGGTCGGGCGCGAGCGGCGCAGCACGCTGCACCTGTGGGTCGTGCCGGCACGCGTCGACGGCCGCTGGTGCGGGCGTGGCGCCGCGGCCGGGCGCACGCTGCGGCTGCGCCAGCAGCACCAGCACCTCGAGGCCACGGC
>JBBION010000086.1:0-10095 GCA_037443345.1 Rubrivivax sp.
CCGCCGCGTCGTGCTGTCGCTGGCGGCGGTGGCCTGGCTGCTGTGCGTGCTCGCGCTCGCGACGCACCACGCCGGCGACGCGGCGTTCACGACCTCGGGCCACGGCGCGCCGGTGCGCAACGCCGTCGGGCGCGCCGGCGCGTACCTGTCCGACGTCGCGCTGTTCCTGTTCGGCTGGTCGGCGTGGTGGCTGCCGCTGGTGGCGCTGCGCGCCTGGCTCGGCGCGCTCGCGCGCGCGCTGCGCCGTGCCGACGGCGGCGAGGCGCCTGCGCTGCCGTGGACCTCGGCGGGCTGGGTGTGGGCGGGCACCGCGATGCTGATGGCCGCGAGCTGCTCGCTGGAATGGACGCGCCTGTACCAGTGGGAGTCGGCGCTGCCGGGCCATGCCGGCGGCGTCGTCGGCGCGACGCTGGGCCCGCTGAGCATGACGTGGCTCGGCTTCGTCGGCTCGGGCGTCACGTGGATCGCCGCGCTGGTGCTCGGCAGCGCGCTGGCGCTGCGCTTCTCGTGGCTGCGCTGGGCCGACGCGCTCGGCGCGTGGCTCGAGGGCCTGCGCGAGCGGCGCGAGGAGCGGCGCGAACGCGCCGAGGACCGCCGCCTGGGCGAGGCGGCGCTGCGCGAGCGCGAGCAGGTCGCCGAGATCGAGCGCGAGCACATCGCCGAGCACGAGCCGATCGTGATCGAGCCGGCCGTGGTGTCGGTGCCGAAGTCGGAGCGCGTGGCCAAGGAGCGCCAGCAGCCGCTGTTTACCGAGCTCGCCGACACCAAGCTGCCGCAGGTCGACCTGCTCGACGCCGCGCCGCCGCGTCAGGAGTCGGTGACGCCCGAGTCGCTCGAGATGACGAGCCGTCTGATCGAGAAGAAGCTCAAGGACTTCGGCGTCGAGGTGCGCGTCGTCGCCGCGGCGCCGGGGCCGGTGATCACGCGCTACGAGATCGAGCCGGCCACCGGCGTCAAGGGCGCGCAGGTCGTCAACCTCGCGAAGGACCTGGCGCGCTCGCTGAGCCTGGTCAGCATCCGCGTCGTCGAGACGATCCCCGGCAGGACGACGATGGCGCTCGAGCTGCCCAACGCCAAGCGGCAGACGATCCGCCTGGCCGAGATCCTGGGCTCGCAGGCCTACAACGACGCCGCCTCGCAGCTCACGCTCGGCCTGGGCAAGGACATCGTCGGCGCGCCGGTGGTCGCCGACCTCGCCAAGATGCCGCACTGCCTGGTCGCCGGCACCACCGGCTCGGGCAAGTCGGTGGGCATCAACGCGATGATCCTCAGCCTGCTCTACAAGGCCGAGGCGCGCGACGTGCGGCTGATCATGGTCGACCCGAAGATGCTGGAGCTCAGCGTCTACGAGGGCATCCCGCACCTGCTGTGCCCGGTCGTCACCGACATGAAGCAGGCCGCCAACGCGCTGAACTGGTGCGTCGGCGAGATGGAGCGGCGCTACAAGCTGATGAGCAAGCTCGGCGTGCGCAACCTCGCCGGCTACAACCGCAAGATCGCCGACGCGGCCGAGCGCGGCGAGCACATCGGCAACCCGTTCAGCCTGACGCCCGAGCAGCCCGAGCCGCTCGATCGGCTGCCGCACATCGTCGTCGTGATCGACGAGCTCGCCGACCTGATGATGGTCGTCGGCAAGAAGATCGAGGAGCTGATCGCGCGGCTGGCGCAGAAGGCGCGCGCGTCGGGCATCCACCTGATCCTGGCCACGCAGCGCCCGAGCGTCGACGTGATCACCGGGCTGATCAAGGCCAACATCCCGACGCGCATCGCGTTCCAGGTCGCGAGCAAGGTCGACAGCCGCACGATCCTCGACCAGATGGGCGCCGAGGCGCTGCTCGGCCAGGGCGACATGCTGCATCTGGCCAGCGGCACCGGGCTGCCGGTGCGCGTGCACGGCGCGTTCGTCAGCGACGACGAGGTGCACCGCGTCGTCGAGTACCTGAAGGCGCAGGGCGAGCCCAACTACATCGAGGGCCTGCTCGAGGGCGGCACGCTCGAAGGCGAGGGCGACGGCGGCGCTGCCGAGCCGGGCGCGGCCGCCGGCGGCGAGAGCGACCCGATGTACGACCAGGCCGTGGCCATCGTGCTGCAGCACAAGCGCGCGTCGATCTCGCTCGTGCAGCGCCACCTGCGCATCGGCTACAACCGCGCGGCGCGGCTGCTGGAACAAATGGAGCAGGCCGGACTCGTATCGCCGATGGCCAGCAACGGCAACCGCGAGATCCTCGTGCCGCGGCGCGACGAATGAGACTCGCGCTGCGCTTTGCCGCGCTCCTCGTGGCCGCCGCCCTGCTGCCCGGGCTCGCGTGGGCCGACGCCGTCGACACGCTGCGCGAGTTCGTGCGCGACGTCAAGACAGGCCGCGCCGCGTTCACGCAGACCGTCACGTCGCCCGACGGCAAGCGCACGCGCACGTCGGCCGGGCGCTTCGAGTTCGCACGCCCGGACCGCTTTCGCTTCGCGTACACGAAGCCGTTCGAGCAGCTGATCGTCGGCGACGGCCAGCAGGTGTGGATCTACGACCCCGACCTGCAGCAGGCCAGCGTGCGCCCGATGGCGCAGGCGCTCGGCGCCACGCCGGCGGCGCTGCTGACCGGCAGCGCGATCGAGCGCGACTTCGACCTCGCCGCCTTGCCGGCTCGAGACGGCCTCGAGTGGGTGCAGGCGCGGCCGAAGCGCACCGAGGGCAGCACGTTCGAGGTGCTGCGCGTGGGCTTCGCCGGCAAGCAGCTGGCGGCCGTCGAGATCGTCGACGGCTTCGGCCAGACCTCGGTGCTGCGCTTCAGCGAGGTCGAGCAGGGCGTGGTACTCCCGGCCGACACGTTCCGCTTCGCGCCGCCGGCCGGCGTCGCCGTGCTCCGGCCGTGAGCCGCCGCGGGTGAACGCGCCAAAGCCCTCGCTGTTCGACGACGAGCCGGCCGCCGCCCAGGCGGTCGACGCCGACGCGCCGCTGGCCGAGCGGTTGCGCCCGCGCACGCTCGACGACGTCATCGGCCAAGCGCACCTGCTCGGTCCCGGCAAGCCGCTGCGCATCGCGTTCGAGCGCGGCCAGCCGCACTCGATGATCCTGTGGGGCCCGCCGGGCGTCGGCAAGACGACGCTGGCAAGGTTGCTGGCCCAGATCGCCGGCGCCGAGTTCATCGTCATCTCGGCGGTGCTCGGCGGCGTCAAGGACATCCGCGACGCCGTCGAACGTGCGCAGGCCGCGCGCGCGACCGGGCGGCGCAGCATCGTGTTCGTCGACGAGGTGCACCGCTTCAACAAGGCGCAGCAGGACGCCTTCCTGCCGCACGTCGAGTCGGGGCTGTTCACGTTCGTCGGCGCGACGACGGAGAACCCGTCGTTCGAGGTCAACTCGGCGCTGCTGTCGCGCGCGACGGTGCACGTGCTGCACCCGCTCGCGCCAGCCGATCTCGCGCGTCTGCTCGAGCGCGCGCGCGCCACGCTGCAGGCGCCGCCGCTGACGGACTCGGCGCGCGAGCGCCTCGTCGCCTACGCCGACGGCGACGCGCGCCGCCTGCTCAACGCCTACGAGAACCTCGTGCGCTCGGCCGGCGCCGTCGACGTGCTCGACGAGGCTGCGCTCGAGACGGCGCTCGGCGAGATGCTGCGCCGCTACGACAAGGGCGGCGAACAGTTCTACGACACGATCTCGGCGCTGCACAAGGCGGTGCGCGGCTCGGACCCCGACGCCGCGCTGTACTGGCTGGTGCGCATGCTCGACGGCGGCGTCGACCCGCGCTACGTCGCGCGCCGCGTGCTGCGCATGGCCAGCGAGGACATCGGGCTGGCGGACCCGCGCGCGCTGCGGCTCGCGCTCGACGCGACCGAGGTCTACGAGCGACTCGGCTCGCCCGAGGGCGAGCTCGCGCTGGCGCAGGCGGTGGTCTACCTCGCGGTGGCGCCGAAGTCGAACGCCGTGTACCGCGCGTGGAACGACGCGCGCGCCTTCGTCAAGCGCGACGGCACGCGGGCGGTGCCGCTGCGGCTGCGCAACGCGCCGACGGCGTTGATGAAGGACTTGGACTACGGGCGCGGCTACCGCTACGCCCACGACGAGGCGGGCGGCTTCGCCGCCGGCGAGCGCTACCTGCCCGACGACCTGCCCGACCTGCGCTGGTACGAGCCGGTGCCGCGCGGGCTCGAGCTGCGCATCGGCGAACGCCTGGCCGAGCTGCGCGCGGCCAACGCGCGCATCGCGGTCGGCGCCCCGCACGTGGACGTCGCACCCACCGGGTCGCAGGGGTAAGCCCCTCCGCGAGGGGCCGGCGCGCGCCCCTAAAATCCGCGCCGCCCTGCCGACCCGGCGGCGCCCGGTGATCCCGTTGGCGCACGACGCGGCCGGTAACTTGCTTGTATCCGCAGGCAGACGGCAAGGGCGCCCGGGGGCGCTTGCGTGCCGTGGGCGGGCACACACGGGAGACCCCTCGATGGAGATCTTGTTTCAGCAGATCATCAACGGTCTGGTGCTGGGCAGCATGTACGCGCTCGTCGCACTGGGCTACACGATGGTCTACGGCATCATCGGCTTGATCAACTTCGCGCACGGCGACGTGCTGATGGTGGGCGCGCTCACCAGCTGGACCGTCGTCACGCTGCTGGCGGCCAGCGGCCTGCCCGGCTGGCTGGTCTTGCTGATCTCGCTGGCATGCGCGATCGTGATCTGCGCGACGCTGAACTTCACGATCGAGAAGGTGGCCTACCGGCCGCTGCGCGGTGCGCCGCGGCTGGCGCCGCTGATCACCGCGATGGGCATGAGCCTGCTGCTGCAGACGCTGGCGATGATCGTCTGGAAGCCCAACCCGAAGCCGTACCCGCTGCTGCTGCCCACCGAGCCGATCAACCTCGGCGGGCCCGTGATCAGCGTCACGCAGGTGCTGATCCTTGTCACCACCGCGATCGTGCTGACGGTGCTGATGTTCGTCGTCAACAAGACCAAGCTCGGGCGCGCGATGCGCGCCACGGCCGAGAACCCGCGCGTGGCCGCGCTGATGGGCGTCAAGCCCGACATGGTGATCTCGGCCACGTTCATCATCGGCGCGTCGCTGGCGGCGGTGGCCGGCGTGATGTGGGCGGCCAACTACGGCACGGTCCAGCACTCGATGGGCTTCCTGCCGGGCCTGAAGGCGTTCTGCGCGGCGGTGCTCGGCGGCATCGGCAACCTCGCGGGCGCCGTCGTCGGCGCGCTGCTGCTCGGGCTGGTGGAGGCGATCGGTGCGGGCTACCTCGGCCAGCTCACCGGCGGCGTGCTCGGCAGCCACTACGCCGACATCTTCGCCTTCGTCGCGCTGATCCTCGTGCTGACGCTGCGCCCTCAGGGCCTGCTCGGCGAGCGCGTGGCCGACCGTGCGTGAGGGGCGGGCGATGAGCACCAACGGCAACCGACTCATCGTCTTCCTGATCGCCGCGCTGGCGCTGATCGCGCTGCCGCTGATCGCGCAGCAGTTCGGCCAGGGCTGGGTGCGCATCATGGCCATCGCGCTGCTGTACGTGATGCTCGCGCTGGGGCTGAACATCGTCGTCGGCTACGCGGGCCTGCTCGACCTCGGCTACGTGGCCTTCTACGCCGTGGGCGCGTACATGTTCGCGCTGATGGCCAGCCCGCACCTGTTCGAGACCTTCGAGTGGATCGCCGCCGTGTTCCCGAACGGGCTGCACACGCCGATCTGGGTCGTCGTGCCGTTGGCGGCGTCCCTCGCCGCGATCGCAGGCATCCTGCTGGGGATGCCGGTGCTCAAGTTGCGCGGCGACTACCTGGCCATCGTCACGCTGGGCTTCGGCGAGATCATCCGCGTGTTCATGAACAACCTCGAGCACCCGGTCAACATCACCAACGGGCCGCGCGGCCTCGACCGCATCGACTCGATGCAGCTCTTCGGCTTCGACTTCGGCAAGGCGGTGACGATCGGCGACTTCCGCATTCCGTCGGTCACGCTGTACTACTACCTGTTCCTGGTGCTCGTCGTCGTCAGCGTCCTGATCTGTTACCGCCTCGAGCGCTCGCGCATCGGCCGCGCGTGGATGGCGGTGCGCGAGGACGAGATCGCCGCCAAGGCGATGGGCATCAACACGCGCAACATGAAGCTGCTCGCGTTCGCGATGGGCGCCACGTTCGGCGGCGTCTCGGGTGCGATGTTCGCGGCGTTCCAGGGCTTCGTCTCGCCCGAGTCGTTCAGCCTGATGGAGTCGATCATGATCGTCGCGATGGTCGTGCTCGGCGGCATCGGCCACCTGCCCGGCGTGATCCTGGGCGCGCTGCTGCTGGCCGCGCTGCCCGAGGTGCTGCGCTACGTGGCCGGGCCCTTGCAGGAGCTCACCGGCGGGCGGCTGGACGCCGCGATCCTGCGCCAGCTGCTCGTCGCGCTGGCGATGATCACGATCATGCTGATGCGCCCGCGCGGCCTGTGGCCCTCTCCCGAGCACGGCAAGGCCGCGCCGGCACCGGTGCGTTGAGAAGGGGTCGGCGATGGCTGAAACCGTTCTCAAGGTCCAGGGCGTCAGCAAGCGCTTCGGCGGCCTGCAGGCGCTGTCGGACGTCGGCATCACGATCGACAAGGGGCAGGTCTACGGCCTGATCGGTCCCAACGGCGCGGGCAAGACGACGTTCTTCAACGTCATCACCGGGCTGTACATCCCCGACTCGGGCACGTTCGAGCTCGGCGGCGCACCGTACAAGCCGGCCGCCGTGCACGAGGTGGCCAAGGCCGGCATCGCGCGCACGTTCCAGAACATCCGCCTGTTCCCCGAGATGACCGCGCTCGAGAACGTGATGGTCGGCCGCCACGTGCGCACCGGCTCGGGGCTGGGCGGCGCGATCTTCCGCACCGCGCGCTTCAAGGCCGAGGAGGCGGCGATCGCGCAGCGTGCGCAGGAACTGCTCGACTACGTCGGCATCGGCCGCTACGCCGACTACCGCGCGCGCACGCTGAGCTACGGCGACCAGCGACGCCTGGAGATCGCGCGCGCGCTCGCGACCGACCCGAAGCTGATCGCGCTCGACGAGCCGGCCGCGGGCATGAACGCCACCGAGAAGGTCGTGCTGCGCGAGCTGATCGACCGCATCCGCAACGACGGGCGCACGATCCTGCTGATCGAGCATGACGTCAAGCTGGTGATGGGGCTGTGCGACCGCGTCACGGTGCTCGACTACGGCAAGCAGATCGCCGAGGGCACGCCGGCCGAGGTGCAGAAGGACCCGAAGGTGATCGAGGCCTACCTCGGCGCCAGTCACCACTGAGGGGCGCGAGGCGATGACGAACCCGACTCTGTTGAAGGTCAGCGGGCTGAAGGTGGCCTACGGCGGCATCCAGGCCGTCAAGGGCATCAGCTTCGAGGTGCGCCAGGGTGAACTGGTGAGCCTGATCGGCGCCAACGGCGCCGGCAAGACGACGACGCTGAAGGCCATCACCGGCACGCAGCCGGTGGCCGACGGCGACATCGAGTACCTGGGTCGCAGCATCCGGGGCCAGGGCGCGTGGGACCTGGTCCGGCAGGGGCTCGTGATGGTGCCCGAGGGGCGCGGCACGTTCACGCGCATGACGATCACCGAGAACCTGCAGATGGGCGCCTTCGTGCGCAACGACGCCGAGATCGACGCCGACATCGACAAGGTGTTCACGCTGTTCCCGCGCCTGAAGGAGCGGGCCAAACAGCTCGCCGGCACGATGTCCGGCGGCGAGCAGCAGATGCTGGCGATGGGCCGTGCGCTGATGGCGCGCCCGAAGGTCCTGCTGCTCGACGAGCCGTCGATGGGCCTCTCGCCCATCATGGTCGACAAGATCTTCGAGGTCGTCGACGACATCCACAGGCGCGGCACGACGGTCCTTCTCGTCGAGCAGAACGCAGCGCGCGCGCTCGGCCTGGCCAACCGCGGCTACGTGATGGACTCGGGCCAGATCACGATGGATGGCGAGGCCAAGGCGCTGCTCAACGATCCGAAGGTGAGGGCGGCGTACCTCGGCGAGTGACGGGCGCGTTGCGCGCGGTGCGCCCTGTCGCGGGGATGTCTGCGCTCGACCCGTTGCGGTCCGTCACGAACGCTTGATGTAGGCCAGGTGTACTGCCTTGGGGGGTGCGTCGCGGCAGGCGGCACCCGCTGCGGGCTCACCCTGGGGCGGTCGTCGCCGCGCGACGACTCCGCTGCGCTGCTCGGCCCGGGGTCGCGCGGCGCAACTCTCTACGTTCGCCTTCGGCTCACTGCGCTCGAACAAGCGCCGCGAGTCAGCCCACGAAGCGCGCTGGCGCGCGCGCCGATCCCGGTCCTGCGCTGCTCGCCGCCCCACAGATCGCCCGCAGCGGGTGCCGCCGGCCGCGAGTGCCAGCGTCGAGGTCTGCACAGGCGTGCCGATGCTCGCCGTGGCAGTGCACGTCGGCCTCGCAAAGCGGCCTGCGCCCGCGCGGCGGCGCGCCTAGACGGCGCCGAGGAACGCAGCGCCCGGAGCCGCGCGCGCGAGCGCGCTTCGTGGGCTGACTCGGCGCGCTTGTCCGAGCGCAGCGACTGCAGGGAGCGTAGCGAGTTGGGCGCCGGGCCCCGGGCGCGAGTACCGCAGGGCAGGTGGCGCACCAGCGCCGCCCGCCGGCTTGAAGCGCCGCCGCGCGGGCGCACGCCACTTTGCCGCGCAGACGTCGGCAGTCAGAGGCCCGGCAAGGCAGCGATGTCCGCAACGGGCCGAATGCGGACGCCAGATCCAGCGACTTCGGCCCCCGCGGCTACGGGGCCGGATGCTTGTCCGCTTCCGACGTGAAGCTGTCGGCGTAGAACTCGTCGGCCGGCAGGCCGCAGCGCGCGACGAAGTCGCGTTGCGCGGCCTCGACCATCACCGGTGCGCCGCAGGCGTAGACCTGGTGGCCCGACAGGTCGGGCAGGTCGGCCATCACGGCGTGGTGGACGAAGCCGGTGCGGCCGGTCCACGCGTCCTCGGCACGCGGCTCCGACAGCACCGGCACGTAGGTCAGGTTCGGCATCTCGGCCGCGGCCTGCGGCGCCCAATCGTGCAGGTACAGGTCGGCCTTCGTGCGGCAGCCCCAGTACAGCACCGCCGGGCGGTCGATGCCCTTCATCTTCATGTGCTCGACGATGGCCTTGATCGGCGCGAAGCCGGTGCCGCTGGCCAGCAGCACGATCGGCTTGGCACTGTCCTCGCGCAGGAAGAAGCTGCCGAACGGACCCTCGACGCGCAGGATCTCCTTCTCCTTCATCGCGCCGAACACGTGGTCGGTGAACTTGCCGCCGGGCATGTGGCGGATGTGCAGCTCGACCGCCGGGTTGGCCTGCAGCGTGTGCGGCGCGTTGGCCATGCTGTAGCTGCGCCGCGCGCCGTCGCGCAGGATGAACTCGAGGTACTGACCGGCGTGGTACTTGAACGCCACGTTGGCCGGCAGCTGCAGCGTGACGATGGCCACGTCGGGGGCCGGGCGCTCGATGCGCTGCACGCGCGCGGGCATCTTCAGCACCGGGAACTCGCCGGCGCCGGGCACGCTGCGCGCCTCGACGACGCAGTCGGTCGTCGGCGTCGCGCAGCAGGTGAGGATGCAGCCCGCCTCCTCTTCGGCGACCGACAGCGCCTTGAGCTGGTGCGCGCCGTGGATCACGCGGCCTTCGAGCAGCTTGCTCTTGCACGATCCGCAGGCGCCGTCGCGGCAGCCGTAGGGCAGGCCGACGCCGGCGCGGATCGCCGCGGCGAGGATGGGTTCGTCGCGCGCGACGTCGAAGCTGACGCCGGCGGGCTGGATCGTGACTTTGAACGTCATGGCGAGAAGGGGGTTCGCTGCGGCGAGGGCGCCGCGTGCACACGTACACTGCGCGCCCGCGAGGACGCGGACACGGGATTGTGCCCGCAGCCCCGCGACCCCTGTGCGCATGAGTCCGACCGCCGCCGCCCGTCGTCCTTCGCTGCTGATCGTCGGCTGCGGCGACGTGGGCCTGCGCGTGCTGCGCCTGCTGCGCGGGCGCTGGCGTGTCTACGCGCTGACGTCGACGCCGGCTCGGCGCGACGCGCTGCGCGCCGCCGGCGCGGTGCCGCTGGTGGGCGACCTCGACGACGCGGCCACGCTCGGGCGACTCGGCGCACTGGCCGACGCCGTGCTGCACCTGGC
>JBBION010000087.1:0-10090 GCA_037443345.1 Rubrivivax sp.
CGGGCACGACGGAGCGGAACCACCCGGCGTCGCGCGCGTGCACCGCGCGCTGCTGCGACGCGAGCGCGACCGCGTCGCAGTCGGCGCGCGAGAAGCCTTCCATCGTCGCCACCGCGTCGGCGGCCAGGCCGATGGGCGCCAGGCGCAGCGCGCGCGCGAGCTCGGCGTCGTGCGTCAGCGGCCCGGCGTCGCTGGCCATCGGCACGCGCGACATCGACTCGACGCCACCGCCGACGGCCAGGCCGTCGCTGGCCAGTGCCTGCAGCGCCGCGTAGCCGACCGCCGACAGGCCCGAGGCGCAGTAGCGGTTGATCGTGAGCGCCGGCACGGTGTCGGGCCAGCCGGCGGCGAGCGCGCCGAGCTTGCCGACGTGGCTGCCCTGCTCGCCGGTCTGCGTGACGCAGCCGATCACGGCATCGGCGACGAGCGCCGGGTCGACGCCCGGGCGCTGCACGACGGCGCGCAGCGCCTGCGCCAGCAACTCGACCGGCTTGACGCCGCGCAGCGCGCCCTTGTCGTTGCCGCGCCCGCGCGGCGTGCGCACGGCGTCGACGATGAAGGCGGATTCGCTCATGCCGGGTCCGCGTCACGGATGCCGACGACGAAGCTGCACACCGTCGCGCAGCTGCCGCCGATGTTCAGCGTCGCGAAGGTGCGCGCGCCGTCGACCTGGCAGTCGCCGGCGGTGCCGCCGACCTGGCGCGCGGCGTCGAACAGCATGCGCGCGCCGGTCGCGCCCACCGGGTGGCCGGCGCCGATCAGCCCGCCGCTGGGGTTGACCGGCAGCGCGCCGCCGAACTCGATCGTGCCGTCCTCGACGGCGCGCCAGCTCTGCCCCGGCGGCGTCAGGCCGAAGTGGTCGATCGCCATGTATTCGGTGGTGGTGAAGCAGTCGTGCGTCTCGATGCCGTCGAGCTCGCGCACGTCGGCGATGCCGGCGCGGCCGAAGGCGTCGAGGATGGTCTGGCGCACGTGCGGGAACACGTAGGGCTCGCCCGCGCTGCGTGCGAGCTTGTCCTTCAGCCGCAGCGGCGCGTTGTGGTGGCCCCAGCCGAGGATGCGCGGCAGCTGCCCCACGCGCAGCCCGTGGCGGCGCGCGTGTTCGGCCGCGTAGCGCGGGCCCGCGAGCAGCAGCGCACAGGCGCCGTCGGTGATCTGGCCGCAGTCCTGGCGGCGCGTGCCGGGCTCGATCACCGGGTTGAGCACGTCGTCGTCGGTGAAGGCTCCCGGCTCGAACTGCCACTTGCGCGTCTGCGCCAGCGGGTTGCGCCTGGCGTTGCCGTAGTTGATCTCGGCGATGCGGTTCAGGTACCGGCGGTCGAGCCCGTGGCGGCGCTCGTACTCCTGCGCCATCAGGCCGAAGGCGGCCGGCCACATGAAGCGGCAGTCGATGCCTTCGTGCCCCTGCCACGCGGCGGCGTTCTGGTTGGCGCTGCTCTCGTCGCCGGGCAGGTTCTTCAACTCCTCGGCACCGACGACGAGCACGCAGTCGTAGCGGCCGGCCTCGATCTCGGCCATCGCCGCGAGCACCGCCAGCGACGACGACGCGCACGCGCCCTCGTGCCGCATCGCCGGCACGCCCCACAGCTCGGGCACCACCTGCGCGACCATCGAGCCGAGGTGCGCCTGGCGGCGCTGGATCTCGCCGAACGCGTTGCCGACGTGGATGCTGCGCACGTCGGCCGCGTCGACGCGCGCGTCGGCCAGCGCGCCGAGCGTCGCTTCGCGGATCATGTCCGACAGGTCCTGGCCGCTGCGCGACCAGACCTTGGCGAAGTCGGTCTGGTGGCCGCCGAGGATGAACACCGGGCTGGTCATCGCCCCGCGTCCCAACCTGCGATGCGGTGCGCCGCGATCCAGCAGCCGTGGAAGCCGGTCGGGACGTGGCGCGGGATCGCGACCTGCGCCACCGGGCCGCGGCCGAGGTCGCGCGCGTCGAAGACGTCAAGCGTCTCGCGCTGCGTGGCGGCGTTGAACTGGAACGCGATCACGTACCCGTGGTCCTCCGACTGCGGGTCGTCGGCGGCGGCAAACCACGGCTCGCTGTACCAGCTGTGCTCGACGTCGTCGGTCCACGCCGACAGCGACTCGCCGCTGTCGAGGTCGTACTTGCGGATGCCGTTCCACTGCAGGATCGACGTCGGGTGGTGGTCGATCAGGTAGCCGTAGCGCGTGCGCCGGCCGGTGAGCGCGGCGTTGTACGTCGGGAACTCGACGTTGCGCCCGGCGTCGAGGCAGCGCTCCTCGGTGGCGCCGGTCCTGAGGTTCATGCGCCAGCGCCACAGCCGCGCCGTCATCACCAGCTCGGCGACGTTCTTCGCGGTGCGCTGCGCGTCGATGCTGCCGTCGGGCGTCGTGGCCGGCATGTAGCGGCACGCGACCATCTCGATCCAGTCGCCCTCCTCCCACGCGTTGACGACGTGGTACAGAAAGCACGGCGTGAACTCGAACCAGCGCACCTCGTCGCTGCGCCCGTAGCGCGGGATGACGCCGAAGCGCGCCGGCAGCTCGGGATGGAACTCGACCTTGTGGCGGCCGAGCTTCATCGCGTCCTCGTTGTGGAACAGCGGCAGGTCGTGGACGATGCTGTAGTGCTCGGTCACCGCCATGTCGTGCGGCAGGCGCGCGCCGGGCAGGTCGATCGCGACGTGGTGCTTGAGTTCGCCGTCGGGCCCGACGACGCCGTAGTGCATGTACGGCGGCTCGTTGCCGTAGTCGAAGTACAGCAGGTCGCCGGTGACCTCGTCGACCTTGGCGTGCGCCGAGATCTTGCCGCCGGTCGACGCGATCGCGCGCTGCTTGCCGATCGTGGCCAGCGTCAGCGGGTCGACCTCGTAGGCGTCGCCGCTCATGTACCACAGCGCCAGCGCCTTGCCGGCGTGGCCGACGAGGTCGGTGTTGGCGCTGTCCTTCAGCGGCTTGTCGCCGCGGCCCACCAGCGTCTCGCGGATGCCCCAGTACGTCGCGTGGCCGGCGGCGTCCTCGCGCTGCCAGGCCTCGGTGCGCACCCAGCGGTTGCGCACCGTCAGCCGCCCGTGGCGGAACTCGGCGGCGTGGATCATGCCGTCGCCGTCGAACGGGTGGTAGCGCCCCTGCGGCGCGAAGCGCGGGTTGGGCCCGCAGCGCATGTACACGCCGTTGAGGTCGGCCGGGATCGCGCCTTTGACGAGCGGCAGGTCGGTGAACGTCGACTCGTCGGCGATCGGCGCATAGGGGCCGGTCAGCAGCGGGCCGTGGTCGTCGCCGAAGGGGGCGAAGTTCTCGACGCGTTCGGGAGCGTTCATGGCGGTCTCCTTTCAGGCCGCGGCGGGGCGGCGTGACTGCGCGATGCGGAACCGCCCGGCGACGAAGCTCAGGTCGGTCAGGCTCGCATTGCCGGCCGGGTTCAGGCCGGTGACGTGGTAGTCGCTGTAGGCAGCGGCGAAGTTCAGCGGCATCGGGCCGGTCAGATTGATCGTCAGCTGCGCGCCGGCGCGTGCGTAGGCCGCCTCGGCCGCGTCGACGAAGGCGTCGTCGCGGCTGTACAGGAACGCGGTGAGCCCGCCATGGCGCGTCACGTCGCCGGTGGCCTGCGCGAGCGCGTCGGCGGCGTCGTCGCACTCGACGACGAAGCCGATCGGCCCGAAGCGCTCCTCGCGGTACAGCGCGCCGTGGCGCGGGTCGGTCTGCACGAGCAGCGGCGTGCTCGTGCGCGCGGCGGGGAACTCGGGGTGCGCGTAGGCGCGCGACTCGAGCAGCACGCGCCCGGCGCGCGCGCCTTCGTCGCGCATCTGCGCGACCAGCGCCAGCGTGGCCGGCGACTGGATCGCCGCGAGGATCATCGCCGCCTTCTTGGGCTCGCGGCCCACCGCGTCGATCGCGGCGGCCAGCCGCGCGCCGACCTCGTCGAAGGGCACGCGCCCGGCGGGCGTGGCCACGCCCGAGCGCGGCACGTAGACGTTCTGCGGGCTGGTGCACATCTGCGCGCTGAACATGCACATCGTCGTCGCCAGCGCGCGCAGCGCGGCGTCGAGGTCGTCGGCCGATTCGAGCACCACGGTGTTGCAGCCGGCCGTCTCGGTGAACACGAGCGCCGGGTGCGCGTTCGCCTCGACCCAGGCGCCGAAGCGCGCGCTGCCGGTGAAGTCGACGATGGCCGTCCTCGGGTGCTTGACGAGCACCTTGCCCAGCGGCTCGGCCACCGTGTCGAGCGCCAGCGTGACCAGGTTCGGATCGAAGCCGGCGCCGTCGAGCACGCGGCGCAGCACGCGCACCGTGATCGCCATCGGCAGCACCGACAGCGGGTGCGGCTTGACGACGACGGCATTGCCGGTCGCGAGGCTGGCCATCATCGACGGCCACGCGTTCCAGGTCGCAAAGCTGGCGCACGTGAAGCACACCGCGACGCCGCGCGGCACCGCGCGGTAGGTCTTGTCGAGCACGATGTCGGCGCTGCCGAAGCGGCGCTCCCAGCGCGCATGCGGCGTCACGGCGCGCAGCGCTTGCGCGGCGTAGACCAGCGCCTCGATGCCGCGGTCCAGCGCGTTGACGCCCGAGCCGGCGTAGGCCATGTTGGCGCTCTGGCCGGCGGTGTGCATCACGGCCTGCTGGATCTCGAACAGGTGCTCGCGGTACAGCAGGTCGAGCGCCTCGAGCAGCACGCCCAGCCGCGCCTCGGTGCCGGCCGCGGCCCAGCGCGGGATCGCGCGCCCGGCGGCGTCGAACAGCGCGTCGACGTCGGCGCGCGGGTAGGCGATGCCCAGCGGCTGCTGCGTGTAGGGCGAGACCTCCTCACCGGCCAGGTCGAGGCGGCCGGGCTGGTCGAGCTCGAACGCGCGTCCGAGCTGCGCCTGGAACGCCGCCGCGCCGCGCGCCTGCGCCGCCTCGGCGTCGGGGTACTTGGCGGGCATCTCGGGGAACGGGCTCCAGCAGTGCCGCTCGCGGCAGGCTTGCTCGGCGCACTCGAAGCGCGCGCGGTGCTTGTCAAACAGTGCCTGCGTCATGCCGAGGCTCGCGTCCAGATCAGGCGGTGGTGGCGCACGACGGCCGAGCCGGGCACGGTGTCGTCGGCCGACAGCGTCAGCACGCCCTGCGCGTCGAACGCGACGTCGCGCACCTGCTCGGTGCCGACGAAGTTCGGATTCAACGCCATCTCGACGCGGTGCACCACCTGCAACCCGGTGGGCAGGTCGGCACCGCGACGCAGCGTGTATGGCCCGGCGTACTGGAAGTAGCTTTCGAACGCCGCCAGGCGCTCGGCCTCGGGCGCCGTGCGTACGCTGTCGCTCGACAGCCGCGCGCGGCCGGCGCGGGCGATGCATGCGCTCATCCAGCCGTCGGCGGTGTAGACGATCAGGCCCGTCGCGTCGGCGCCGTACGGCAGCGTGCGCGCGCGGCCGTCGGCGTAGGCGATCTCCCAGCGCACGAGGCGCCAGCTGCCGCACAGCGGGTCGGCGGCGGCCGTCACGTCGTGCCCCCCGCACGCGCGCTCGCGTGCCACGCGGCGAAGCGCTGCTGCGCCTGCAGGAACTCGTGCTCGATGCGCTCGACGACGACGGCCACCGGCTCGACGGCGCGGATCGCGCCGACGCCCTGCCCGGCGGCCCACACGTCCATCCAGCGCTTGCCGCTCATCGCCGCCCCGCTGTTGTAGTCGCGCTCGGGCGCGGCGGGCAGGTGGTCGGGATCGTAGCCATTGGCGCGCAGCGAGGGCTTGAGCCAGCTCGCCGGCGTGCCGGTGATGCCGGCGCTCACCACCAGGTCGTCGATGCCGCTGTCGACGAGCATGCGCTTGTAGTCGTCGCGCGCCAGGCTCTCGGCGGTGGCGATGAAGCGCGTGCCCATGTAGACGTAGTCGGCACCGCAGGCGATCGCGCCGGCCACGCCCCAGCCGTCGCTGATGCCGCCGCCGACGACGACCGGCCCGTCGAAGAAAGCGCGCACCGCGCTGACGAACGCGAACGGGTTCAGCGCGCCGGTGTGCCCGCCGGCGCCGCTGCAGATGCACGCCAGACCGTCGGCGCCGGCGTCGACGGCCTTCCTCGCCAGCGTCAGGTCGACGACGTCGGCGAACACGACGCCGCCATAGCCGTGCACGACGTCGATCGCCGGCTTCGGGCTGCCCAGCGCGGTGACGACCGCCGGTGGCCGGTACTTCGCGACCAGTGCCAGGTCCTGCGGCAGGCGCTCGTTGGAGCGGTGCGTCACCAGATTGGCGCACCAGGGGCCGACGGTGTCGGCGCCCTGCTCGTCGCGCGCCCGCGCCAAGCCCTCCGTGATGCGGCGCATCCAGTCGTCGAGCACGTCGATCGGCCGCGCGTTGGGCGTCGGGAACGCGCCGACGACGCCCGCGCGGCACGCGGCGACGACGAGCTCGGGCCCCGAGACGAGGAACATCGGCGCCGCGAACAGCGGCAGCCGCAGCGGCGACAGCGCGGTCGTCATCGCCGGCACTCCGGCACGCGGCGGTCGTGCATCGGTCGTCTCCTGGGTCGGCCCCGCGTTCGCCGGCGAAACGCCGACGCCGAAGGCCTTGTGGTCGAACGCAATATACGGAGCACAACGGGCCGGCCGCCAGCGGACGTTCCACTATGCTGCGCACCGTTTCGATATTCCACCGCGATGGACCGCCACGACCGCGAGCGCTACTTCCGCAACCAGCCGCGGCGCGTGCCGCTGCGCTACGCCGAGCACGCCGGCGACAAGCAGTTCGCGACGACGCTGGCGCGCGGCATCGAGCTGCTGCGCTGCTTCACCGCCGAGGACACGGAGCTGTCGAACGCCGACTTCGCCGCGCGCACCGGGCTGCCGCGCCCGACCGTCTCGCGGCTGACGTACACGCTGACGGTGCTCGGCTACCTGCGCCACGACGCGCGCAGCGGGCGCTATGCGCCCGACTCGGCGCTGATCTCCGTCACGTACCCGCTGATGGCGTCGCTGTCGCTGCGGCAGCAGGCGCGCCCGCTGATGGACGAACTGGCCGAGGCCACCGGCGGCCAGGTGGCGATGGGCGTGCGCGACCGGCTCAACGTCGTGCTCGTCGAGGCGAGCCGGCCGCCGGCGGGCTGGATGGCGCGCGGCCCGACGGCCGACGTCGGGCTGTCGCTGCCGATCGCCGGCTCGTCGATCGGGCGCGCCTATCTCGCCGGGCTCGACCCCGCCGCACGCGAGACGCTGCTCAACGAGCTGCGCGTCAAGGCCCCCGACGACTGGGCCCAGTTCGAGCCGGGCCTGCGCAGCGCGCTGCGCGAGCACGCGCGCCACGGCTTCTGCGTCGTCGACGGCACGCTGGTGAGCGAGGTGCTGTCGGTCGGCGCGTCGTTCGGGCCGGTGCCCGGCGGCCAACACGTGGCGTTCAACTGCGCGTTCCTGCGCGACACGCTGCCGCCCGGGCGCGGCGCGTCGAGGCTGCGCAGCGAGGTCGGCCCGCGGCTCGTGGACATGGTGCGGCGACTGCGCGAGGTCGCGCCGGGCTCGCCCGGCACGCGAGCGCGTTGACGGCCGCGCCCACCCGCGCCCCAGGCTGCCACGATGGCTGAGGGACAATCGGGCGCCTCACGGAAGCGTGGTCGAGTGGTTGAAGGCACCGGTCCTGCTCAGCGCGCAGCGGTGCGCCGAAGCTCATATCGCGAAGCGATGTGAGCGCAGGCAAAACCGGCGCTACAGTGCCCCCGAGTCCTGGAAGCGTGGCCGAGTGGTTGAAGGCACCGGTCTTGAAAACCGGCAACGGGCAACCGTTCGTGGGTTCGAATCCCACCGCTTCCGCCACGCCGACCCCTGTCGATGACCGTCACCGCCGAGCCGTTCGACCTCGCCATCGTCGGCGCCGGCATCGCCGGCGCGTCGGTCGCGTACTTCGCGAGCGCGCACGCGCGCGTGCTGCTGCTCGAGCGCGAATCGCAGCCGGGCCACCACAGCACGGGCCGTTCGGCGGCGATGTTCATGGAGAGCTACGGCCCGCCGCAGGTGCGCGCGCTGACGCGGGCGAGCCGGCCGTTCCTCGAGCAGCCGCCCCCGGGCTTCGCGACGACACCGCTGCTGCGCCCGCGCGGCGCGCTGTACGTGGCCACCGCCGACCAGCTCGACGCGGCGCGCACCTTGCACGCCGCGCTGGCGCGTGACGGCTGTCCGGCACGGTGGCTGGACCGCGACGCCGCGCTCGCGCTCGTGCCCGTGCTGCGCCCCGAGACGACGGCCGCCGCGGTGCTCGACCCGCTGGCCGCCGACCTCGACGTCGACGCGCTGCACCAGGGATTCCTGCGCGGCGCCCGCGCGCGCGGTGCGCAGCTCGTGTGCAATGCCGAGGTCACGGCACTCGAACGCGACGTCGACGCCTGGCGCGTCGCCGCCGGCGATCGCACGTGGACCGCACGCAACGTCGTGAACGCCGCCGGCGCGTGGGTCGACGCGGTGGCGGCGCTCGCGGGCGTGCCGCCGATCGGCATCGAGCCGCGGCGGCGCTCGGCCTTCGTGTTCACGCCGCCCGACGGCGTCGACGCGCACGGCTGGCCGTGCGTGGCCGCCGTCGACGAGGGCTGGTACGTCAAGCCCGACGCGGGGCTGCTGCTCGGGTCGCCGGCCAACGCCGACCCCGTCGCGCCACACGACGTCGTGCCCGAGGAGCTCGACGTCGCGCTGGGCATCCACCGCATCGAGCAGGCGACGACGATGACGATCCGCCGCCCGCGCCGCACGTGGGCCGGGCTGCGCTCGTTCGTCGCCGACGGCGAGCTCGTCGGCGGCTTCGACCCGCTCGCGCCGGGCTTCTTCTGGGTCGCCGCGCTCGGCGGCTACGGCATCCAGACCAGCGCCGCGATGGGCGCCGCGTGTGCCGCCTTGCTCACCGGCCGGCCGCTGCCCGACGCCGTCGCGCGCGAGGGGCTGGACGCGCCCGCGCTGCGCGTACGGCGCGGCTGACGCTCGTCCTGCAATCGGCCGCGCGGGCGGCGTCGGGTTCTTTCAGCGGCCGCCGCGGATCCGGCTTCGCCGGTCCGCTGGCGGCGCCCCCTTGGGGGAAGGCGCCGAAGGCGCTTCGGGGGATCAAGCCACACAGGTGCGGTTCTTGCCCGTGCGCTTGGCCTCGTAGAGCGCCTCGTCGGCGCGCTCGAGCGCGGCGTCGATCGCTTCGCCGGCGCGCCACGCGGTGACGCCGGCCGAGAAGGTCACGAACACTTCGCGCCCTTCGTGCAGGAACAGGCTCGCGCTGAGCGCGCGCTGCAGCCGCGTGAGCACCTGCTGCGCCTCGTCGACCCCGGTGGCCGGCAGCAGCACGACGAACTCCTCGCCGCCCCAGCGCCCGAGCGTGTCGGCCGGGCGCAGCGCCTCGCGCACGCGCGCGGCCAGCGTCTTCAGCGCGACGTCGCCGGCCGCGTGGCCCAGCGTGTCGTTGAGCTTCTTGAAGTTGTCGATGTCGAGCAGGCCCACCGCCAGCGGCGGCACGGCGTCGCCGGGCGCGCGCTCGACACGCGAGCGCTCGATGTCGAACGCCTGCAGCAGGCCGCGGCGGTTGGCGACTTCGGTCAGCGCATCGGTCGAGACCTCGTCGGACAGCTTGCGCAGCTCGTCCTCGAGCGCGCGCACGCGCGACTCGAGCTCGGCCGCGCGCGTGTGCTCGGCGCGCAGCCGCTCGCGCGTGGTGTGCACGCCGGCCTGCACCTCGCGGTTGTCGGCCAGCATGCGCTCCACCAGGCCGGCGAGGTCGTCGATCGACGTCGCCTCGCGGATCTGCACGCCGTAGCGCTCGAGGCGCTGGCCGTAGCCGCCGGTGCGCTCGTCGACCTCGCCGAGCTGCGCGAGCAGGTTCTCGACCAGCGTGCGCAGCGCGTCGCGCGCGCGGTCGCGCTCGGCGCGCAGCTCCTGCTGCTGGCGGCGCGTGTGCGCGAGCAGGTCGGCCGCGGCCTTGACGCTGCGCGCGTTGACGCCGCCGTCGAGCCGCGCCTCGACGGCGCGCAGCTGCCCCTGCGTCCAGCTCGCGTCCTCGACCAGCTCGGCCAGCCCGGCGGTCAGCTCGCGGCACAGCGACGCCAGCTGCTCGACGAGGTGGTGGCGGTGGCCGAGCCAGCGGCGCGCGCGTTCGCACACCTCCCCCACCGCGGCGGCGAGCGCCGGCGTC
>JBBION010000088.1:0-10030 GCA_037443345.1 Rubrivivax sp.
GCTCGTCGCCGAGCCGCGCGCGTCGGCGGTGCGCCGCGTCGCGCGGCTCGACGCCCTCGTCGACGCGATCGCGACGCTGTCGGTCGACACGCCGGTGCCCGGCGAGGCCGTGCTGCCGCACCTGCCGCCGACGCGCCGTGCCGGCACCAAGCCGTTCGCCGTCGAGGCGCTGAACGCCGACACCGGCGAGTGGGAGTCGCCGCGCGCCGGCCAGCGCTACGGCGAGTTCCAGGCCGGCGTGCAGATGGCCAACCGCCACGGCGCGCTCAACGAGATCGAGTACTCCGAGTTCGTGCAGAAGGTGCAGGACTTCGCCGACGCCGTCGGCGCGCTGCCCGACTTCCCCGACATGCTCGACGTCGTCGCGCGCGCGAGGGAGCTCGACGCCTTCGCGTCGGCGCACGACGCGCAGCTCGTGATGCGGCTGGTCGCCAACTCGGTCGCGTGGTCGGTGGGCTACCTGCAGCAGTGCGCGGCACGCCACGGGCTGGTGCCCGGTGCCGTGCCGGGGCGCCTCGTGCTGCCGGCCGCCGGCGACGCCGCGCCGCCGGTGCTCGTGCTGGCGTTCGACGCGCAGGCCGCGCTCGCCGACGACCCCGGCCAGGCGGCGCTGCGCGAGGCGACGCTGAGCCTGGACGTGCCGCAGACCGGCGAGGCGGCCGAACCGTTCGCCGCCTGGCAGCGCATCGGCCGCGAACTGGCCGAGGACCTCGAGGCGACGCTGGTCGACGAGCAGGGCACGCCGATCTCGCTGCACGCGTTCGCGACGATCGACCAGGAACTGCGCAAGCTCTACGCCGCGCTCGCCGCGCGCGACCTCGCCGCCGGCAGCGCCGCGGCGCGGCGGCTGTTCAGCGGATGACGCCACGGCTCGCGACGGCGGCCGACGTGCCGGCGCTTGCCGCGCTGTACGCCGGCGTCGCCCGCGCGCTCGGTCCGGCGGTCTACACGCCGGCGCAGGTCGACGCGTGGGCGCGCTTCGGCGCGGACACGCCGGCGTTTCGCGACTACGTGCTCGGCGCGCGCACCTGGGTCGTGCTCGACGCCGATGCGCGGCCGCTGGCCTTCTGCGGCGTCGACGACGCGGGCGAGGTGCGCTCGCTGTACGTGCAGGCCGGCGCGACGCGCCAGGGTGTCGGCAGCGCGCTGCTCGCGCACGCGCTCGCCGACGCGCGTGCGCGCGGAGTCCGCCGCTTCACGGCCTGGGTCACGCCGCTGAGCCGGCCGGTGTTCGAGCGCGCGGGCTTTCGCCTCGTCGCGCGCGTGAGGCAGGACTTCCAGGGCGAGTCGTTCGAGCGGCTGCGCGTCGAGAGCACGCCGACCGACGGCGCGGCCTGACGTCGACGACGCGGCGACTACACTCGGCTCGCATGAGCGCGTCGTCGCCGTCGCCGATCGGCCCCGAGCAGGCTGACCTGATCGCGCGGCCGGTGTCGATCATCGTCGGTACCCGTGACGCCGCGCTGCGTCCGCACCTGATGCGCGCCGTCGGCTGCCGGCTCTCGGACGACCGCCGGCGCGTCACGGTGCTGATGTCGCGCGCCGGCAGCGCGCAGGTGCTCGACGACCTGCGCGCCAACGGCCTCGTGGCCGTCGTGTTCAGCGAGCCGTCGAGCCACCGCACGTTGCAGGTCAAGGGCCGCGACGCCGCCGTGGGCCCCTGCGACGCCGGCGACGCGGCGCTCGCCGAGCGGCACCTGCGCGGCTTCGTCGACGAGATCGGCCACATTGGGTTCACGGCCGAGGTCGCCCACACGCTGCTCGCCCACGAGGGCGACCTGGTGGCGGTGCGGTTCACCGTCGACGAGGCCTTCGAGCAGACGCCGGGGCCGTCGGCAGGCGAGCGGCTGCCGCCGCGGGGCTGACGACGCCGACCGACGCAGATGGACGACGCGCTCGACCTCGACGCGATCCGCGCCTGCCTCGAGGGCGCGATCCCCGGCGTGATGGCCACCTGCGCCGCCGACGGCACGCCCAACGTGACCTACGTCTCGCAGGTCGAGTACGTCGACGCGCGCCACCTCGCGCTGTCGTTCCAGTTCTTCAACAAGACGCGGCGCAACGTGCTCGCGAACCCCGTCGTCGAGCTGATCGTCGTGCACCCGCTGCACGGCGCGATGTACCGCATCGCCGCGCGCTACCTGCGCACCGAGACCGAGGGGGCGCTGTTCGAGCGCATGAAGGCCAAGCTGGCCGGCATCGCGTCGCACACCGGCATGAGCGGCGTGTTCCGGCTGCGCGGCGCGGACCTGTACGAAGCCGACCGCGTCGAACTGGTCGCCGCGCCGCGGCACGCGGTGGCTGCGGGCGGCATCAACCGGCTGTCGGCGCTGCGCCGCTGCGCGCAGCGCGTGGCCGCCGCGGCCGACCTCGACGCGCTGGTCGAGCGCACGCTCGACGCGGTGGCCGACGAGTTCGGCATCCGGCACGCAATGCTGCTGATGCTGGACGCCGACGGACAGCGCCTCTACACGGTGGCCAGCCGCGGCTACGGCCGCTCGGGCGCCGGCGCCGAGATCGCGCTGGGCGACGGCGTCGTCGGCGTCGCGGCACGCATGGCCACGCCGATCCGCATCAACCACGCGACGCTCGAGTACGCCTACGGCCGCACGATGCGCAACGGCGTGGCCGCCGCGGCGCTCGAGCGCGAGATCCCGCTGCCGGGGCTCGCCGAGCCGGGCAGCCAGCTCGCGGTGCCGCTGTGCTGCGCCGGCCAGCTGCTGGGCGTGCTGTTCGTCGAGAGCCCGCAGGAGATGCGCTTCGGCTGGGACGACGAGGACGCGCTCGTCGCGCTCGCGGCGCAGCTGGCCGCGCAGATGGCGGCGCTGACGCGCGGCGAGGCCGCGGCCGACGCCGCCGACGCGTCCGAGTCCGGCCACGCGGTGGTGGTGCCGTCGACGTGCGACGAGGCGAGCGTCACGGCGGCGCCGCTGCGCGTGCGCCACTACGACGCCGACGGCAGCGTCTTCTTCGACGACGACTACGTCATCAAGGGCGTGGCCGGCGCGGTGCTGTGGAAGATGCTCGGCGACCACGTGCGCGACGGCCGCACCGAGTTCACGAACCGCGAGCTGCGGCTGGCGCCCGAGATCCCGCTGCCCGAGGTCGGCGACAACCTCGAGGCGCGGCTCGTGCTGCTGACGCGGCGCCTGGCCGACCGCCAGGCGCCGGTGCGTCTCGAGAAGGCCGGGCGCGGGCGGCTGCGGCTGTGCGTGGCGCGGCCGCTCGCGCTGCACAACGTGCCGCGCTGAACGCGCAGGCGCACGTCAGGCCGTCATCAACCCCGGCACCGGCGGCAGGCCGAGCGCGCGCATCAGCCGCGCGTGGTCCTGCGCGCTCAGCGTGCGCCGCGCGATGTCGAGCACGCCGGCGAAGGCCTCGGGCGGCATGCCGTCGCGCATCCCGCCGAGCATCGCGGCACGCTCGGGCGCGTTGAGCGCCGGCAGGAACCAGTGCAGCGCCTCGGCCATCACCTGCGGCGGGATCGACGCGACGATGCGCTGCTCGATCGCGTCGAGGTCGGCGTCGCCGTACGCGGCCCACAGCACCGGGTTGTGCACCGTCTCCTCGACGTGCATGTGCTGGAAGTTGTCGGCGACGAACAGCGCGAGCGCGCCGTACAGCCGCGACAGCGCCGCGGCGCGGTCCGCGTCGCGCGCGTTGGCGACGAACGCGACGAGGTCGCGCAGGTCGGCGATCGCCTCGGCGTGGTGCACGTGCTCGCCGGCGATGCGCGCCGCGCTGCCCGGACGCGCGGCCTCGAGCGCCGGGTGGACGAACGCGTCCTCGTCGGTCAGGTGCACCTCGCACAGCGCGAGCAGGCGCTCGACGGCGTTCAGCGTCGCGGTGACGTCGTCGGCGTCGCCGGGGTCGGTGGCGCCGACGCGCGTGAGCGTGCGCGTCATCGCCAGGCGCAGCGCCTTGTGGATGCCGGCGTACAGGTCGCGGCGGCCGGCGGGTGCCACGGCAGCGGCGTGGGTGGGGCGGGGGGTGGCGGTGGTCGTGTCCATGGGTGGTCCTCAGCGTGGCGCCGTCGATGCATGACGGCGTGAGGGCACTGTAGGCAGCGCCTTCGCGGCGCGCTCTTAAGAGTTCGCTCAGAGCTTCTTAAAGACTTCTTCACCCCCCGCCGGAGGGTGCCGTCCTCAGGCCGGGCGGCGCCTCGCGCGCGCGCCGGCGGGGCGCAGCGCCCCCGCACCGGCCTCGAGTTCGGCCCTCAGCCCGGCCAGCTGGGTGTCGATGGCGTGCCGTCCGACGGCGACGAGGTCGAACGCCGCCGACGACAGCATCCAGGTCTGGATCAGTCCGGCCACCAGCGCGTGCAGCGCGTGCGCGTGGCGCACCGCGCGTGCGGCCGGCACACCGGCACGACGCAGCGTGCGCTCGATGCCACCGACGTACTCGGCGATGGCCTGCACGTGGCGCTCGCGCAGCGCGGTCAGCTCGTCGACGTACTCGACCTTGTGCAGCGCGATCTCGAACACGCGGCGCACCTGCTCGTCGCGAGCGACACGCTCGAGCGTGGCGACGAGCATCTTGCGCAGGCGCTCGAGCGCACCGTCGTCGCGCCGGCCGTCGACGGCGCCGGGCGGCTCCTCGACCGGCAGGCGCACGCGCTCCATCATCGCGTTGAAAAGGTCGACCTTGTCGCGGAAGTGCCAGTACACCGCGCCGCGCGTGACGCCGGCCGCCTGCGCGATGTCGTGCAGCGACGTGTGCGACACGCCGCGCGCCTGGAACAGGTGCTCGGCGGCGTCGAGCAGGCGGTGGCGCGTGGCCAGCGCCTCGGCCTTGGTGCGGCGGGGCATCGCGGGAGGGTTGGGGCGGCGAAGGGGCAGCTAGATACATTCTCGCGTGTATGTATACTGGGTCGGCGCGCGTTTTCCCCAGGCCGGCGCATGACCCGGGTGAAGGCACGATGTCCCGTTGCCGCTTCGAAGGTGCACCGCCGTGGCCCACCCCGTCCTGTCCCGCCTGAGCCCCGTGATGCTTGCCGCCGCGCTGGCCGCGTGCGGCGCAGGGCAGGGCGGCGGCGCGCCGGCAGCGCCCGGCGCGGCACCGCCCCCGCCGCCGGTGGGCGTCGTCATCGTCCAGCCGCAGCCGGTCGCGCTGCAGTCCGAGCTGCCCGGCCGCGTCGAGGCGCTGCGCACGGCGCAGGTGCGCGCGCGCGTCAACGGCGTCGTGCTGCAGCGTCTGTTCCGCGAGGGCAGCGACGTGCAGGCCGGCCAGGTGCTGGTGCGCATCGACCCGGCGCCCTACCAGGCCGCGCTCGACAGTGCGCTCGCGCAGCAGCAACGCGCGCAGGCCGCGCTCGCGCAGGCGCGCGCGACCGCCGAGCGCTACCGGCCGCTGGCCGAGGTGCAGGCGATCAGCGCGCAGACCTACGCCGACGCCGAGGCCGCGCGCACGCTGGCCGAGGCCGATGTCGCCGCCGCGACGGCGGCGGTGGCCACCGCGCGGCTGAACCTCGGCTACGCGACGGTGACGGCGCCGATCGCCGGTCGCATCGGCCGCTCGCTCGTCACCGAAGGCGCGCTCGTCAGCGCCGCCGAGGCCACGCCGCTGGCCGTGATCCAGCAGGTCGGCAGCGTCTACGTCAACTTCACGCAGTCGAGCGGCGATCTGCTGCGGCTGCAGCGGGCGGTGGCCGAGGGCCGGCTGCGCAAGAGCGGCGACGCGGTCGCGGTGCGCATCGTGCTCGACGACGGCAGCGAACTGCCGCAGCGCGGGCGGCTGCTGTTCAGCGACCTCGCCGTCGACGCGGCCACCGGCCAGGTCACGCTGCGCGCCGAGGTGCCCAACCCTCAGGGGCTTCTGCTGCCGGGGCAGTACGTGCGCGTGCGGCTGGCGCCGGCGACGCTGCCGGCGGCGATGCGCGTGCCGCAGCAGGCCGTCACGCGCACCGCGCAGGGCGACACGGTGCTCGTCGTCGGCGACGACAACAAGCCGGCGCCGCGCCCGGTGCAGATCGCCGGCAGCGACGGCACCGACTGGGTCGTCACTGGCGGCCTGAAGGACGGCGAGCGCGTGATCGTCGACGGCTTCCAGAAGATGTTCGTGCCCGGCGCGCCGGTGACGCCGGTGCCATGGACGCCGCGCGGCGCGGCCGCCGCCGCGTCGGCCCCCGCCTCGGCGGCGAGCCGCTGAGCCGGGGTCGTCGATGGCGCAGTTCTTCATCGACCGGCCCATCTTCGCGTGGGTCATCGCGCTGTTCATCAGCGTGCTCGGCGGCGTCGCGATCACGCAGCTGCCGATCGCGCAGTACCCGCCGGTGGCGCCGCCGTCGATCGTCGTCACCGCGACGTACCCCGGCGCGTCGGCGCAGACGCTCGAGGACAGCGTGCTCGCCGTCATCGAGCGCGAGATGAACGGCGCGCCCGGGCTGATCTACATGGAGTCGGTCGCGCAGGCCAACGGCAGCGGCACGATCACGCTGAGCTTCCAGCCGGGCACCAACGCCGACCTCGCGCAGGTCGAGGTGCAGAACCGCCTCGCGCGCGCGACGCCGCGGCTGCCGTCGACGGTCACGCAGCAGGGCGTGCGCGTCGAGAAGTCGCGCGCCAACTTCCTGCTGTTCACGATCCTGACCTCGAGCGACCCGGCGTGGGACCCGGTGCGCATCGGCGACTACGCCGCGCGCAACGTGCTGCCCGAGATCCAGCGCGTCCCGGGCGTCGGCCAGGCGCAGCAGTTCGGCACCGAGCAGGCGATGCGCGTGTGGATCGACCCGGCCAAGCTGCAGGGCTTCGGGCTGTCGATGGCCGAGGTCACGGCGGCGATCCGTGCGCAGAACGCGCAGGTCTCGGCCGGCAGCATCGGCGAGCTGCCGATCGTGTCCGGGCAGACGGTGTCGGCCACCGTCGTCGTCGACGGCCAGCTGCGCACGCCGGCCGAGTTCGGCCGCATCGTGCTGCGCGCCAACCGCGACGGCTCGTCGGTGCGGCTGGCCGACGTCGCACGCATCGAGCTCGGCGCGCAGAGCTACGCGACCACCGCGCGGCTCAACGGCAAGCCCTCGACCGGCATCGGCGTGCAGCTGTCGCCCACCGGCAACGCGCTGGCCACCGCGCAGGCGGTGCGCGCGAAGATGGACGAGCTGCAGCGCTACTTCCCGCCCGGGATGAGCTACGCGATCCCGTACGACAGCTCGCGCTTCATCCGCATCTCGATCCAGCAGGTCGCGCTGACGCTCGTCGAGGCCGTCGCGCTGGTGTTCCTCGTGATGTACCTGTTCCTGCAGAAGTTCAGGTACACGCTGATCCCCACCGTCGTCGTGCCGGTCGCGCTGCTGGGCACGTTCGCGGTGCTGCTCGCGCTGGGCTTCTCGATCAACGTGCTGACGATGTTCGGCATGGTGCTGGTGATCGGCATCGTGGTCGACGACGCGATCGTCGTCGTCGAGAACGTCGAGCGCATCATGAGCGAGGAGGGCCTGCCGCCGCACGAGGCGACGAAGAAGGCGATGGGCCAGATCCAGGGCGCGATCATCGGCATCACCGTCGTGCTGGTCTCGGTGTTCGTGCCGCTGGCCTTCTTCGCCGGCTCGGTGGGCAACATCTACCGCCAGTTCGCCGCCGTGATGGTCGCCGCGATCGGCTTCTCGGCTCTGATGGCGCTGTCGCTGACGCCGGCGCTGTGCGCGACGCTGCTCAAGCCCGTCGAGCGCGGCCACGCGCACGCGACGAAGGGGCCGTTCGGCTGGTTCAACCGCGCGTTCACGCGCACCTCGGCCGGCTACGGGCGCGGCGTCGCGGCGCTGCTGCCGCGCGCCGGGCGGCTGATGCTGATCTACCTGATGCTGGCCGCCGTGCTGGCGTGGGTCTACCTGCGTCTGCCGGCGTCGTTCCTGCCCGCCGAGGACCAGGGCAACCTGATCGTCAGCGTGCAGCTGCCGCCGGGCGCGACGCAGGAGCGCACCAGCGCCGTGATGCGCCAGGTCGAGGACTTCATGCTCAAGCAGCCCGAGGTGCAGAGCATGGTCGGCGTGCTCGGCTTCAGCTTCTCGGGGCAGGGCCAGAACGCGGCGCTGGCGTTCGTCACGCTCAAGGACTGGAGCGAGCGCACCGCGCCGGGCAGCTCGGCGCAGGCGCTGGCGGGCCGCGCGTTCGGTGCGCTGATGGGCGTGCGCGACGCGTTCATCTTCCCGCTCAGCCCGCCACCGATCCCCGAGCTGGGCCAGGCCTCGGGCTTCAACTTCCGCCTGCAGGACCGCGCCGGGCTCGGCCACGAGGCGCTGGTGGCCGCGCGCAACCAGCTGCTCGGCATGGCGCGGCAGAGCAAGGTGCTCACGCAGGTGCGCCCCGACGGCCTCGAGGACGCGCCGCAGCTGCAGATCGAGATCGACCGCGACAAGGCCGCCGCGCTGGGCGTGGGCTTCGACGCGATCAACGCCACGATCGCCACCGCGCTGGGCTCGGCCTACGTCAACGACTACCCGGCGCGCGGGCGGCTGCAGCGCGTCGTCGTGCAGGCCGACGCCCCGGCGCGCATGCAGCCGGAGGACCTGCTCAGGCTGACCGCCCCCAACGTGCGCGGCGAGGCGGTGCCGCTGGCGTCGTTCGCGACCACGCGCTGGGTCACCGGCCCGATGCAGACGGTGCGCTACAACGGCTACCCGGCGATGCGTCTCGGCGGCAGCGCCGCGCCCGGCTACAGCACCGGCGACGCGATGGCCGAGATGGAGCGCCTGGCCGCGCAGCTGCCCGCCGGCTTCGGCTTCGAGTGGACCGGCATCAGCCGCGAGGAGAAGCTCGCCGGCGCGCAGGCGCTGGTGCTGTACGGCTTCGCGATCCTGGCCGTGTTCCTGTGCCTGGCCGCGCTGTACGAGAGCTGGGCGGTCCCGTTCGCGGTGATCCTCGTCGTGCCGCTGGGCGTGCTCGGCGTCGTGCTGGCCACGCTGGGCCGAGGGCTGTCGAACGACGTGTACTTCCAGGTCGGGCTGGTGACGATCATCGGCCTGTCGGCGAAGAACGCCATCCTGATCATCGAGTTCGCGAAGGACCTGCAGGCGCAGGGCAAGGGCGCGATCGAGGCCGCGCTCGAGGCGGCGCGGCTGCGCTTCCGCCCCATCGTGATGACCTCGATGGCGTTCACGCTCGGCGTGCTGCCGCTGTTCTTCGCCAGCGGCGCCGGCTCGGCCAGCCAGCGCGCGATCGGCACCGGCGTCGTCGGTGGCATGGTCAGCGGCACCGTGCTCGCGGTGCTGTTCGTGCCCGCGTTCTACGTGCTGGTGCGCCGCTTCTTCCCGCCGAGCCGGCGGCAGGAGCTGTTCTGGCGCCACGAGGCGGAGAACCAGAACGTCAACGCGCCGAGGGAGGACCGGTGATCACGCACCCCCCCGAAGCGCCTTCGGCGCCTCCCCCCCGGGGGGCGCCGCCTGCGGACCGGCGCAGCCGGATCCGCGGCGGCCGCTTGATAGCGAGGTCGCGTATCGGCGGGGTTGCGTATCTGCCATCGTCGCTGCCCTGGCAGTGGCGGTCCTCGCGGGCTGCAGCCTGACGCCGACGTACCAGCGGCCCGACGCGCCGGTGGCGGCGCAGTTTCCGCCGGGCGGGGCGAGCGAGGGGCCCGTCGCGGCGGCGCTGCCGTGGCGCGAGTTCGTCGGCGACGAGCGCACGCGCGCGCTCGTCGAGCTGGCGCTGCAGCGCAACCGCGACCTGCGCGTGGCCGCGCTCGCCGTCGAGCAGGCGCGCGCGGCGCTGGGCGTGCAGCGCGCCGACCGGCTGCCCACCGTCGGGGTCGGGGTCAGCGCAGAGCGCACGAGCCGCGACGACCTCTACAGCGCCGGCGTGGTGCTCTCGAGCTACGAGATCGACCTGTTCGGCCGCGTGCGCGCGCTGACCGACGCCGCCGCGGCGCGCCTGCTCGCCAGCGACGAGGCGCGGCGCGCCGCGACGCTGAGCCTGGTCGCCGCGGTGGCCGACACCGAGCTCGCGCTGCGGGGCGACGATGCGCTGATCGCGGCCACCGCGCAGGTGCTCGCCGCGCGCGAGGCGACCGCGGCGCTGGTGCGCACGCGCGTGGCCGGCGG